>CALGKS010000280.1 GCA_937930475.1 uncultured Collinsella sp.
CACTCGCCGAGGCCGTAGCGGGTGTCAACGAAATGGAGGCGGCGGCAGGCCGCGAGCCGGTCGATCACGATCTTGTCGCAGGCATTTTGGCCGACTTGGAGCGTGAGGGCTTTTGCCGCGTGGAGGGCAACCGCTGGCTAAGCGTGTAGCCCACCCGAATCTGAAGAACAGGATTGTAAGGTTTAGATTTTCGAGATGAGGGCATCCTAAAGACAAGGCCGCTCGAAGCCTACGGGCGGCATGTGTTGAAGGGAAGTACACCTATGGATTTTGAAAACTCTCAGACCAAGAAGAACCTCGAGACCGCTTTTGCCGGTGAGTCCCAGGCGCACACCAAGTATCGCTACTACGCATCTAAGGCCAAGAAGGATGGTTACGTTCAGATTTCGAATATCTTTGCCGAGACCGCAGGCAACGAGTCCGAGCATGCCAAGCTGTGGTTTAAGTATCTGCACGACGGCGCCGTTCCCGACACCCTGGACAATTTGCGTGATGCCGCTGCGGGCGAGAACTACGAGTGGACCACGATGTACGACGAGTTCGCCAAGACCGCCGAGGAGGAGGGCTTTGCCGAGATTGCCGCAAAGCTCCGTGGCGTCGGTGCTGTCGAGAAGGCTCACGAGGAGCGCTACAACAAGCTTGTCGAGCGCATCGAGTCGGGCGAGGTGTTTGAGCGCGAGGGCGTGAAGGTGTGGAAGTGCCTGAACTGCGGGCACCTGCATGTGGGTGCCGAGGCGCCCGAGGTGTGCCCGGTTTGTAACCACCCGAAGGCGTACTTTGAGGAGCAGGTGGTGAACTACTAGCGCTTGGCGCTGGCTGCTGCGGAGCGCAGGGCGGGGAAATACCTTTCCCTCTCGCTCACGGCTCCGCAGGGTCGCGCGAGGCAAAGGTATTTCCCCGCCCTGCGCTCCGGCTTCGGGTCGTTGCGTGCTCGCTACAGAAAAGCTGATAAAAAAGTTTGTGTGCCGCCCCTATTGGGGCGGCACGTTTTTGTATGGGGGGCTGGTTGGGACGGCACCGTTCATGGGTGGGGTACACTGGGTAGCGACTTTTAGTTTATCTACTACCTGATGGGGTGTTTTTTATGGGTAAGAAATCTCGGGCTCGGGTTGCTGCGGCGGGAACTCGCAAGGATCCTGGTCGTCGTGTTCCTGAGGGCAAAAAGGCCGATCGTGCCGATAAGGAGAAAAAGGTTGGGGCGCATGCTCATCCTGAGTGGGCGCCTCATTTGAATACGGCGAGCGAAGACCTGACTGCCAAGCTGTTTACGATGGTCGAGGTCATCTTGGGCGTGGTGCCTGTGGTGGTCATCGGTCTGTTCTTGGCCTCTAAGGATGCCACGAGCGTGGATAAGCTCACCGATGTCTTTTCTCAGGACCCCTCGATGGTGGTTACGTTTATCTCTGCGTGCCTGCAGCCGTTTGTGGCGTACATGCTGTACATGATTTATCGCAAATACTGCGAGGGCGATGCGGGCTTTGCCGCCGGCAACCTGATCGGCCTCTTGTGCTCCGAGATTTTGCTGCTCAATATTCCCGGCGTCATCGGCATAGGCATCTTGTTGTGGCGTGTCTGGCGCAACGTTGCCCCGCACTTCGGGAGCTGGCTGTTTGAGCGCCGCGCAATGGGCGTGCTGGTCGATATCGCGGGCTCGCTCGTGATCCTGGCACTGGCGTTTATGTGTGCCACCGCCGCCCGAGGTCTCGCGGGCATGTAGCCTGATTTCACCGACTGCGAAGCGCGGGCCGGGAGGGCCGGATTACCTTCCCTCCCCGCTCACGGCTCCGCAGGGTCGCGTTGAGGGAAGGTAATCCGGCCCTCCCGGCCCGCCTTGGGTCGTCGCTTGCCCGCTGTAGAAAAGCTGATAATTAAGTTTGCGTGCCGCCCCTTTTGGGGCGGCACGTTTGTTTATGTGGGGTCCCTGTCTCCACACTTTTCGTCAAGCTTTTGGTCAGCTTTTGGTTAGTTGGCGGGCTAGCGGAAGGGCAAAAGATCATCCGATAAAAAAGCTCAAAGAAAGTGCTGGTAGGGGAGTTGTTGAGGTTTTCGACAGCTTTTGTCAGCAAGAATCTTCATAGCTATCGCCGCGGATTTCGTTGCCGTGGCCGCGATGGTGCGGGATGCTGGGCGTAAGCGCCGAATGCTCCGATTTTGGAGGCCAGCATGGACCTGTTTCTTGAGACTCCGCAGCAACAAGCTGAGCGCATGTTGCGTCAGCAGCAACGACTCATGGAGATGCAAATGCAAGGGGTATCTGCCCAGCCCTTTGCGCAAAATGCCGCGCCCGCTGCTGTACCTGCAGCTGTGTCCGGGTGTGAATCGGCGCCAGAGAACTATTCCGTACAACAAGATTCGTATGCGCAGGAGCTTGCGTTCGACAAACGCCGCGCGCGTCACCGTCGCGTGGGCCAGCGCCTGCGCACGTTAGCGATGATCGCGCTCATTCCGTTAGGACTTGCGGCGATTTTCTTGGTCTCGTATGCGCTCACCTGCATCCTCAACGGTGCTTCGCCCAGCGAAGTGCTCCAACATCTGTCAGCCCTCGGCCAGCGCCTAGGTGATGTCATAACAACCATCCGCGCCAGCTGGGAGAGTTAGCATTCGCCACCATTGGGCTTCTTGGATGCTAGGATTATCGCCTCGAGTGGAATCCTTGCATCTTGCGGGTCAAATCGTGTGACTGAATAGTATTATTGAAGATGAATAATAATAGGAGATACAGGCAATACAAAAAGGAGGTGCTCGGTTGAATCTGACTTTTGAGGGATTTTTGAAAGGCTATTGCCGAGAGCTGTCCGGACAGCAGTCGCTGAGTTTTAGGAAGCTTGTAAAGCAGGCAACAACGGTTGAGCCACGTGTGGCGGAGCCTCTGTTTTTGCTCGCTTTGGCGCAGGGTAAGGCCGAATACGTTCTGGGTTTATCTGAGGGCTCGTGGATGGAAGAGGATTACCGAGGCGTTTTGTCCTTGTACGATCAAGCGGGTAGCATGGCGTCTCTATGCGCCAAAAGTGAGCTCCCTAACCGTTATGCCAACGTCTGGCGCGCGTATAGAGCGGTGAAGGAAAAGCCAGTGGCGGACAGGAGGATCAACGCCCTGATGCGAAAAAGAACATTGGGAGCGCTAGGGAAGTCGGGCGAAACGCGCTACGGTCTCTGCCGCGATTTGAATCTGAATAAGGGAAACGTGTACGCATACTTAGCCGGCGATGACTCAAAGGTGAGCAGGGAGACGGCGCGCCGCATTATGGAATATGCGGAAGAGAGAAGCACCCAAGAAGGGGCCGGGCGTCCAGTGCGTGTGGCGGGGTAAGATTGATCGCGGTTTTGATTGATAATCGATTGGGTTTGTTGGGCGGAGTCTATGTCTGCTATTGATATTGCGCTTGTTGTGATTGCCTTGGTGGCAGTGGGAGTTGCTGTGGTTTGCGCCCTGCAGCTTAAAGGCCTTCGTGCCGAGTTACGAAAGCGCGGCGATAGCGGGGCGGAGATGCTGGCTGCGCTCGAGCAGGCCAACAGTACGCTCGATGTCCTCAACGTCGCGCTGGCAGAAACCCGACGCACGGCAAACGCCATCGCGCAGCAGCAGACGACCGACGCCGCCGTAGAGCAGCAACGCTACCTGACCATCGCGCGCGAATTCTCGCAGGCCGGCGACCGTATGGATGACCTGCGCCGCGAGACGACCCAACAGCTTGGCGCCAACCGCGAAGGCATCGAGCACCGCCTGGACAAGGTGCGCGAGACGGTCGATGCCCAGCTGGGCGCCATCCGCAAGGACAACAACGTGCAGCTCGATCAGATGCGCGCGACAGTGGACGAGAAACTTTCCCGTACGCTCAACGATCGCCTGTCTGCGTCGTTTAAGCAGGTGAACGACCAGCTCGAGGCCGTGTACAAGGGCCTGGGCGACATGCAGTCTATCGCTACCGGCGTGGGCGACCTTAAGCGTGTGCTGGGCAACGTCAAGGCGCGTGGCATTTTGGGCGAGGTGCAGCTGGGCGCAATCCTGGCGGACATCCTCACGCCCGATCAGTATCTGGAAAACGTCGCCACCAAGCCCGGCGCCTCGGAGCGCGTTGAGTTTGCCGTCAAGCTGCCAGTAGACGAGGGCGATCCCGTGCTGCTGCCGATCGACTCCAAATTTCCGGGCGACGCGTACGAGCATCTGCTCGACGCGCAAGAGTCGGGTGACGCTGAGGCCGTCGCCGCAGCGCGCAAGACGCTCGATATGATGGTGAAACGCGAGGCAAAGGACATTTGCGAGAAGTACCTGAGCGTGCCCGCGACCACCAACTTTGGCATTCTGTTCGTGCCGTTTGAGGGCCTGTACGCCGAGGTCGTCAGCCGCCCCGGGCTTATAGAGACCCTGGGCCGCGACTATCACGTCAACGTTGCCGGCCCCAGCACCATGGCCGCCATCCTCAACAGCCTGCAGATGAGCTACCAGACGTTTAGGCTGCAAAAACGTACCGACGACGTGCTGCGCGTGCTCTCCGCCGTCAAGGCCGAGCTGCCGCGCTATCAGGCGGCGCTGCGCCGTGCCCAGCAGCAGATCGAGACCGCGGGCAAAACGGTCGAGGGCATTATCACCACGCGCACCAACGTTATGGAGCGCAAGCTCAAGGACATCGACGCGCTGGAGGATGCCGAGGAGGCCGATGCGATCTTGGGGCTCACGTCCGCAGGCCTGCCCGCAGACCAAGAGGACGAGGACTAGCCGAAATGGACGGCGGGGCGCCAGCGCGGACGCCCCGCCGCTTTTCGCGTCGCGCTTGACTGAAGCGCGCTTCAATGTGCAACAATGGCCTCTCGCCCTATCAGATGCGAAAGGAAGCCCATGTCTCAGAGAAGCACCAGTCCGCTCAAGCGCTCCACCGTGCGCCGCACGCTGCGGCGTTTTTGGGACGTCACGCGCACACAGCCGCTGATCGTCTTTCTCTCGGTGCTCTCGTCGGCGGGCTATATCTTTTTGCTCACGTTTGCCAACACCTACGTGATGGCCCTCATCGTCGACCGCGTCCAAGCGGGCCCCGTGGCGGGCAATCAAGTATTCGAGGTCTTTGGTCCTTACATTCTGGCGCTTGTGCTCGTTAATCTGGTAGGCCAGATCCTCTCCAAGCTACAGGACTACACCGTCTACAAGCTCGAGATCGCAGGCAACTATCACCTGGCGCGTTTGTGCTTTGACACGCTCTCCAATCAATCCATGACGTTCCATACCAGTCGCTTTGGCGGATCGCTTGTGAGCCAGACGAGCCGTTTCATGAGTGGCTACACGGGCTTGGTCGACGTTACGGTGTATTCGCTCATCCCTACCATCACCTCTGTTGTCTGCACGGTGGCGGCGCTCGCCCCGGTGGTGCCCACATTTACCGTGATCCTGGTGGGCATTATGGTCGTCTACATCGCGTTTGTCTGGCTTGTGTACAAGCGCATCATGCCGCTTTCGGCCGCGACGTCCGCCGCTCAGAACAAGCTGTCGGGCGTGCTTTCCGACGCGGTCACGAACATTCTGGCCGTCAAGACCTGCGGGCGCGAGGACTTTGAGCGCGACCTGTTCGATACCGCCGACCGTGCCGCGCGTGATGCCGAAACGGTATCGATGCACGCCATGATGCAGCGCAACTTTACGACTTCGGGCCTTATCGTCATTACCATGGCCGTGGTGAGTGTGTTCGTCGCGGGCGGCAACGCGTGGTTTGGCATTTCGGCCGGCGCGCTCGTCATGATCTTTACCTATACGTACAACCTCACCATGCGTCTGAACTACGTGAGCTCCATGATGCAGCGCATCAACCGCGCGCTGGGCGATGCGGCAGAGATGACACGCGTGCTGGACGAGCCGCGTCTGGTGGCAGACGACGAGAACGCCCCCGAGCTCAAAGTGACCGAGGGCGCGATTGATTTTGAGCACCTGAGCTTTGCATACCGTGACGCCGCGGCGGGCGAGAGCGTGTTCAACGACCTGACGCTCCATGTGGCGGCGGGCCAGCGCGTGGGCCTGGTGGGCAAATCGGGCTCGGGCAAGACGACGCTCACCAAGCTGTTGCTGCGCTTGGACGACGTGCAGGGCGGCCGCGTGCTTGTGGACGGCCAGGACGTCTCGCGCTGCACGCAGCAGAGCCTGCGCCGCCAGGTTGCCTACGTGCCGCAGGAGGCGCTGCTGTTTCACCGCTCCATTCGCGAGAATATCGCCTACGGCCGCCCCGACGCCACCGACGAGCAGATTCGCGAGGCCGCGCGCCTGGCAAATGCCCTGGAGTTTATCGATCGCCTGCCCAACGGCTTTGACACCATGGTGGGCGAGCGCGGCGTTAAACTTTCGGGCGGCCAACGCCAGCGCGTGGCCATCGCCCGTGCCATCCTGACCGACGCGCCGATTCTGGTGCTCGACGAGGCGACGTCTGCCCTGGACAGCGAGTCCGAGGCGCTGGTGCAGGAGGCGCTCGAGAACCTGATGCGCGGGCGCACCTCCATTGTGGTGGCGCATCGCCTGTCCACCGTGGCGGCGCTCGACCGCATCGTGGTGCTGGCGGACGGTGAGATTGTCGAGGACGGCACGCATGCGCATCTTGTCGAGGCGGGCGGCGAATACGCAAGCCTGTGGAGCCGCCAGACCGGCGCATTTTTGGAGGCTTAAGACCCCCGTACGTGGGACAATCGTGTCCGTGAAGTTATGTTTCTGCCGAGCCGAGGAGTTGTTATGCCACGCGAGACCAATGCCGCCAAACGCGAACGCGCCATCGAGGTGTGTGAGCGCCTTAACCGTCGCTATGGCCCGGTCGAGTGCTTCTTGGACCACGAGAATCCCTTTAGGCTGCTCATCGCGGTGCTGCTCTCGGCTCAGACGACCGACGCGCAGGTCAACAAGGTGACGCCTCAACTGTTTGCCCAGTGGCCTACGCCCGAGGCCATGGCCGGGGCGAGTGTGGCCGATGTGGCGGATGCCATTAAGTCGCTCGGCTTTTATAAGAGTAAGGCCAAGCACGCAGTGGAGGCCGCGCAGATGATCGTCGCCGATTACGGCGGCGAGGTGCCGGCCGACATGAAGGAGCTCGTCAAGCTGCCGGGCGTGGGGCGCAAGACAGCGAACATCGTGCTCAACGTGGGGTTTGGCATTGTGGAGGGCATTGCGGTGGACACGCATGTGAACCGCATTGCGCACCGCCTGATGCTGAGCCCCAAGACGCACGCCAAGGAGCCGCTCAAGACCGAGCAGGATCTGCTCAAGATCTTGCCGCACGAGTATTGGGAGTCGGTCAATCACCAGTGGATCACCTTTGGCCGCGAGATTTGCGATGCCCGTAAGCCCAAGTGCGACGAGTGTCCGCTGGCGGATTTGTGCCCCAGCGTGCGCGTGACGGGGTAGGGCCCGGCACCTTTTGCCAGCGTTCGAAGGCTTTGGCCAATGTTGCGCAACACATTTGGGTCGCGAGGGCTCAATATGATGGCGACAGATGCCGTTTGTTGTGAGGGGATACCCGAATATGTTTTGCACCAAGTGTGGCTCCGAGATGCCCGACGGAACCGATTTTTGCACGAACTGCGGGGCACGCATGGGCGCCGCTTCTCCGGCGGCCGCGCCCGCCGAGCCCGCGCCGATGCCGGCGGCAGGAATGCCTCCCGTGCAGAAGAAATCGCATAAGCGAGCGGTGATTATCGGCATATGTGTAGCGGGCGTGCTGGTGGCCGGTGGCGCTGCGCTGGCGCTGACCGGCGTGTTGGGACCGCTTGGGCAGGGCAATTCATCGCAGATTACGGTACTTGGGTCCGACGAGGGTTCGGGCGAACACAAGGACAAGGGAAGCGCCAAAGAGAAGCCTGCCGAAGAGCAAGAAGAGCCGGAAGAACCCGAGCAGACGGGCAGCAGCGTCAAAGTCGACCTCAATGACCAGGCAACCTATGCCGCCACGAACCTGTTCCTGTCGAACTTTACGGAGGAACACTTCGATCGGGACTGGTATCAGGCGGGCGGCTTCGATTCGACTGACGGACTTTCTGATGACGAGAAATACAAGCTGGTCAAGTTTATCTGGTGCCATTTTATTGACAACGCGCCGTATCGAATCGAGAAAGGCGACTATGACAACGGTCACTATCAGCGCATGGCGACCGATGTGATCAATAGGGAACTCAATCGCCTGACGGGTCTGACGCTCTCGGATGCTGACATGACCTTTGATAAGGGGTCGGGTGGGCAGATGCTTGCCGATTCGGCCGAAGCGCATGACGGGTACTTGTATCTGAAGCAGGAATACGGCCAGGGAAATTACAACCCATCGTGTGCCATCGTTACGGGCGCGACTGACCTTGGCGAGAACATCTACGAGCTCACCTATGAGGTCTACAGTGCTGGCGGTACGTTACTTCCTTCCGACATCCCCGAGAGCACCTACGGCCTGCCAAAGGACCAGTTCATCGCCGCAATTCAAGCGGATGCATCCAGGGGCCGTACCGAAACTTGCACGGTCCGCGTCGCACAGGGTGACGGCGCCCCGACCTTCACACTGCTTAAAATGGGCGTCTACGATTAGACTCGGCGTATAGCTCACTCTGATAACGCCAGGCGACTCGTCCGTCTGACGTTTTTGTTGCGGGGCTGGGCATGCGCTTGAGCTGGAGTATTTGTCGCCTCCTGCCGCCTCATGCAAAAATGTGTTGCTAATTTAGAAGCATATTCAAGCGCGCCGAAGTCGCGGCGTGCTGGCGTAGCATGAGCAAAAAAATCAAGCAATGGAGGGTAACGTGGCAATATCGAAGACGCGAGAGCTCGAAGATTACTTTGAGCGCATCGTGCGCACGCGCGAAGGTGACCTGTCTGGTCGTCGTAAAGGCGACGAATACTTGTCTCAAACCCATGCGCTCTACCACGGAGATCCTGCGCCCTAGGCTTTAACGCCAAAGATATTCGACAAGGATATGACGGCGCTTCTTAAGGAGGCGGCCGAGCGCATGTACGGCATTATGGACAAGGTGACGCGGGCGTTTTGTTCCGATGCCTCCGTGCGCGCGTGGTTTCGCATGGATCCGGCTTTTGCTGACCTGTGCGCTATGGATGCCGGCTATGATTGCCAAATTCCCCTTGCGCGTGTTGATATCTTTCTTGACGAGGGCACCGGTTCGTATACGTTTTGCGAGCTCAATACCGACGGCAGTGCCGGAATGGTAGTGACCGATGCGGTCTGTCAGGCAGTGCGAATGACGCCTTCCTTTGAGGAGTTTGCATCAGACCATCCCGGCTTTCGGCAGTACGATTTGTGCGGTAGCTGGATAGATGCATTGTTTGAGACCTATGCAGAGTGGGAGCTGGCTCATCCTCGCCGCACCGAGGATAGTGCACGATCGGACGACGGGGCCCGCGTTGACGAGGGACTCTATGCGCCGCAATCAAAGATATATCCCGCTTCGGTGGCAATCGTCGACTATTCGGAAAGCATCGACTTGGAAGATGCGGCTCATTTTGTCGACCTTATGAGGCGGCGGGGCGTAGTCGCACGCTTTGCGGATGTGCGCGACCTGCGGATTGGCGAAGACGAGAGCGGTGCTAGACGGCTGTGCGATGCCGCCGGTCCTATTGATTGCGTTTGGCGGCGCGCGGTGACCGGCGAGCTGTGGGATAAGCCGTGCGACGGACGCTCGGCCTTAATCGAGGCGGCTCAAGAAGGGCTCGCGTGCATCGTTGGTGGTTTTAGAACGTGGCCATGTGCGACTAAGACCGTATTTGCGTTTTTGTGGTCTCGGGCCGGGCAGTCCTTGTTGAGCCCGGAGGAGCAAGCGTTTGTACGGGAGCATGTGCCCTATACCGAGATTTTGGACGAAAGCACCCAGTTGTCGAGATTTGCCGAAAAGGATCGATGGATTGTCAAGCCGTGCGGCGGCTACAATGCGGTTGGCGTTGTCGCCGGTTTGGATGTCACGGAACGGGAATGGTCCCAGGTGCTTGCTCGCGCTGCGGCCGCTGGGGCGATTGTGCAGGAGTATGCTCAGCAGTATCAGACTCCCTGCTTGCGCGGAACGCTTGTCGATGGGCCGCATCGAGGAGAGCCACCCAAAGGACTTGTGGATGATCTTGGTTTTGCACCCGCATCTAATATGGAAGGCCTGTACCTGTATCGCGGCCGTTTTGCGGGCGTGTACACACGCGTCGGCTTTGCCAACACCATAGGCGAGTGGACGAGCCGTTTGAACGTTGCGAGCTTTTTTGAGGAATAGCCGTTTCTTGGGGAGCCTTCCGTGGTTGCGGCGTTCGACGTGACGGGGAGATTTTGGCGAAGCCGGCGAGTCCAGTTCTATCTGGCGTTTTTGTTGCGGGGCTGGGCGTACGCTTGAGTCGGAGCCCTCTTCATGCGCTACCATGACAGGCAACGAATTTGACGAACGACCCGCCGAGCTTGCCTCGGCGGGCTTTTGGCGTTGCAATGCCGGAGGAACAGCATGCTCATTCACCGTATAGCCGCGCAGCTCTACACTGCCGAGGCACTGCAGACCGTCGAGGCCGGGCTCGATTCTGGCGAGGACGTGACGCTGGCCGTGTCTCAGTCGGGCCGAACGCTTATGGCTGCCGCCCAGTTTGCGCGTCGTCCGCGCCCCACGGTCTACATCGTGAGTGGCGAGGATGCGGCCGATCGCGCCGCACGCAGTCTGGCGGCCTATGTGGGCCTGGCACACGTGTGTCGCTTCCCCGAGCGCAAGGACTATCCGTGGCGCGAGCAGGCGCCCGACGATGCCGTGGTGGCCCAACGCTGCGAGGCGCTGGGGCGCATCGTGCGCGGCGACAACTGCATCATGGTCGCCTCGGCCCGCGCACTGCTGCGCTGCGTGCCGCCGGTCGAGAGCCGCTATTGGGAGTCCACTACTTTTGCGGTGGGTGAGGAGATTCCCTTTGACGAGGTGCCGCAGCGTCTGGTGGGCATGGGCTACACCAACGCTGGCGCCGCCGACGCGCCTGGTCTGTTCCGCGTGCACGGCGATACCGTCGAGGTGTTTCCCGCGCAGGAAAAGGCGCCCGTGCGCATCGAGTTCTTCGGTGACGAGATCGATCGCATCCGCCGCATGGTGAGCTCCACGGGCCAGACCATCGGCAACGAGGACAGCATCGAGATCTTCCCCTGTCGCGAGTTGGCACTCACCGACGAGGCCGTCCATAACATGCACGTGGCGCTCTACCGCGCCAGCCAGGTCGATAGCAAGCTGGCGGCGCTGCTCGAGATGGTGGACGCGCGCATCGTCACGCCCGAGCTCGATCGCTTTTTGCCGGTGATGTACGGCCAGACCGTGAGCCCGCTGTCGCATGTGAGCGGCAAGGCGCTCGTGGTGCTGTCCGAGCCGCGCTCGCTGTTCGACGATTGCCTGCGCGCCTACGAGGATATCGAGGCCCGTGCCGGCGAGGCGGGGGTCGACCGTCTGGACGGCCTGTACGTGCGCGCCCAGCAGCTCGACTTTGGTGCTCAGCAGCGCCTGAACTACGTGAGCCTCATCCGCGCCGGCGGTGCGGTGACCGCCGAGCTCAAGATCGAGCAGCCGGCTATCGCGGGCTCGGACAATCGCTTTATGACGCGTATCCAGGAGGTCGTGGGCAAGCGCTATGCCTGCGTGTTTGCCATTCCCGACCGCGGCGCGCGCGAGTCGATGGAGCTCACCTTTGGCGATGAGGGCATTACCTTTGAGGAATCGCTGACCGCGGCGCCCGAAAACGTGGGCCTCATTGGCGACCGCGTGCGCGTGGCGGCGGCGGATTCTGCCGATCGCGCTGCCCGTCAGGATGCTCATGCTGCAATTCGTGAACGCAAGGCCGACGC
>CALGKS010000281.1 GCA_937930475.1 uncultured Collinsella sp.
CCCCCGCCAGTTCTTCGACCACTACGCCGCACAGGGATGGACGCTGCCGAGCGGTCTGCCCGTGACCGACGTCTGGGCACTCGCCCGCAACTGGAGCCGCAAACAGGTCGGCTTCGACGCGGACCGCAAGGCGCGGGGCGGGCAGACCTCCCAGGAGGTTGAGCGCGCCGCCGTGTGGAAGCCCGTGAAGACGGATGCAGAGCGCATAGTCGAACTCAGGCGCGAGCTGGGTGAAGCGTCATGATCACCCTCTTGGAGATGCTCAGGAACGAGGAGGCCGACCCCGCCGGCGGCCGCCCGCTCGACCTGACGCGGATCTACATGGCCAACGTCATGTCGCACGGGGAGGCCGCAGTGCTGAACAAGAAGCAGGAGCTCCACGACCGTGAGGCGCGCGAGAAACAGCGCGCCGACCTGTACAAGAAGGTCGCCGCCATCGCGGGCGGCGAGGAGTCGAAGGACGATGAGCCGAAGGGTGAAGAAGCGGAGCGCAGGTGTGCCAAAAGTGTGCCAGCGGGCGCGAGGGAGTTGGGACAGCAGGCGCTGGGGTTTCCGCCGCTAGACGGCACAGGCGGCACGGCCGAGGAGGCCGAGGCCGCAATTAATGCCATATTGTCCGAGGAGAGAAAGCGAGAGACGTTTTGACCGAGATCTCAGCGGTGATGAGGGCCTACCGGGACGCCCTCGACAGGCACCAGATACCCTGGGCCGACGACACGTACGACACCGAGAGGGTGGGCGGCTACAGGCTGCGCGTGGAACGCACCGAGACCATCCTCGACGAGCACAGGGTGAGCGTGATCTGGGGCTACCAGTGCCTGCCCGGGCGCGAGCCCACGGGCGTGACCATCGGCTACCCGAACTACCTCGAGGTGCAGTACGAGCCGATCAGCACCGAGCCGTTCATGGCCACGCCGGGCGACATCCTCGCCGACATCTTCGGCGTGAGGGGTGAGTCGCGATGAGCTACAGGTGCGGAGCCCCCGACTGGATAGACCTCGCCATCGGTAGGCTCGAGGACGCGAAGAGGTCGATCAGGGAGTGCGACAGGCTGCGACAAGCTGCGACATGTCGCGATGTCTGCGAAGAGCTGCGCCAGGCGAGGCGATGCCTCAACAAGGCGCTGATCATGGTCGCGCAGGAGAGGGATATCGAGAAGGATTGGAGCATGAAGTGAGTGAGGAGGCAAAGATGCACGCATGCCGTGTGTGCGGGAAGCCGACACCGAACTATCGCGAGTGGTCGCCTTCGATGGCAGCGATTTTAGGCGAGCAGGGGCAATCGGTATGCGATGAGTGCCGCAGGAAGGGCCACATCTTGTACAAGTGGGATAACGAGCAGTGCGCTGAGGAGCGTCTGATTTGCCCCTACTGCGAGAGCTCCATCAGTGATCCGTGGGAGTACGACGAGGACGAGGATGAAATCGAGTGTCCGGAGTGCGGGCGCGCATTCGAGGTCGAAATTACCACCGTGAGAACGTATAGGACGCGCCGCCGCAGGGAGGACATGCCTGATGGCTGGGATGGGGGTGATTTTTGATGAGCTGCTATTTCTGCGGCGGGTCGCGCATCGCGTCCATCCACTCTGCGCCCGACCGAGATGTCCAGAACTGGTCTGTGGGCTCCATGTCCCTGACGCGGCGCTATGACGGTCAGCCTGTCGTCATGGTCGAGCTGGATACCGATGTGGCGCTCGATATCTCCATCAATGGCTCGGGCGGCGACTGCGTGAGCGCCGACGTGACGGCGACCGCCTACATCGAGGACATCAAGTACTGCCCGTTCTGCGGAGAGGAGCTGTAGGTGAACGAGGTCTATGCGAAAACGAAAACGTATCTGATTAACGAGATCGCCGAGAATGCGCGCGGCGTACTGAGCGAGATCGCGGACAAGGACCCCGTTGCGGTCGATGACATGGAGGTCCTTGAGTATTGCCATGCCATCGCGACCGCGATGACCACTCTCGAGACCGTCGCCATGGTCGCGGCGCTGGTGCCCAGTTTTCTGGAAAGCGAGAGGTGCGAGGACGAATGAACCGCAAGGATATAACCGCCGACCTGTCCGAGAAGGTCGCGAAGAAACTCCGCAGGGAGTGCGCACTCGTCGCACAGGAAGTCTGGGTCGATGATGACCATAGGGTCGACTTCGTGGCATTCACTCCGGGTATTGGCGGCCGTAACATGAAGCTCGAGCACGGACAGTTCGTGTTCGTTGAGGTCAAGTCGTGCATGGCTGACTTCAAGAGCGGCCACGGTCTCACGTTCCGAGGCGACGAGAACTGGCTCGTGTGCCCCCGCGACCTTGCTGACGAGCTGCACGACAAGATGGCCCTGCCGTCAGGCGTGCAAGTCTACTGCCCCGACAACGGAGGCTCCCTTCGGCTGAGATACGACCTTAGGATGCGAGGCTTCCTAAACCTGAGAGAAGATTCAACGCTCTGCCTGCTCTGGGCGATGCTGATGGACTCGTACTCGAGATGGAGAACGACGGGGAATGTGTTCAACGAGAGAGGAGAGAGCTGTGACCTTTAACGATGTCGAGTTCAAGGCGTGCCCCAAGTGCGGGGCGGAGCCAAAGATGGAGGACAGGAGGATTCGATCGCTTGCCAAGCCCAACACGCTGAGCGTGAGATGCCCCGTCTGCGGGATGTACGAGAGCGTCATCTGGGGCGGCATGGACCTTCCCCCTTTCGGCCGCGCCGTGCGTGAGCTCGCGAAGCGGTGGAGCGGGCGTTGCCGGTGATCCGCTCGGCGGTCGAGCTGTTCCGCGCGACCGCCTGGCGCACGGTGCCCGATCTGGTGTCGGGTCCCGCCCGCCGGGCGCTCGTGCATGGACGGGCCGACGCGCCGCGGGTGACGTCGGCACAGATCGGGGAGACGGAGCGGAGGGCGCGTGCGCTGGAGCGCGACCGTGCCCGGGCGCTCAAGAGGTCGAGGAAGGCTAAGAGATGAGGTTGTTTGAGAGGCTGCGCCGGATGATTATCGAGAACCGCCGCGTGCGCAAGAGCATCGAGGCGCGGCGCGCCCGCAGGTGCAGGAGGTCGATGAGATGACCGTGATGTGGGACGCGCAGGAAAGGAACTGCGCGGTCTGCGGGAGGATCTTCATCCCGCAGGCGCCGAAGGCCAAGTACTGCTCGGAGGACTGCCGGCGCAAGCACGAGCAGGACCGCGCGAAGGATGCCCGGCGCAAGGGTTCCAAGCCGAAGCGCGACAGGGTTGACCGCTATCTCGCTGGCAGCGGGCTGGTCTATGACGAGATCATGGCCATGCGCCGAGAAGTCGCGTCGAGATATTGAGTTTCCGCAGGTAGACATAGGTAGATATATAATTAAGGCCGCTGGCGTTGGAGCGCCGGCGGCCTTTGGCAAAGACGCCTCCCGGCATCCTCTATGTGGCGTAGAGCATGGTACCACGCGGGAGGTCACATGGACGCAAGGGAATACTTCGAGCAGGTCCGCGCGGCACAGCGCGGTATCGACCGCAGGCTGGCGGTCATCGAGTCGATGCAGGCGCGCGAGCAGGTGCGCGCCCAGCGCTACGACGCCGTGGGCAAGGGCGCGCACGGGACGGACTTCATGCGCTCGACGGATGACAGGATCGACTATGAGCGCCGCAGCGGCGCGGAGCTGTCCGAGCTGCGGCACGAGGTGGAGCACGGGCGCGAGCTCTGCGCGGGCGTGCGCTCGGCCAACCCCGGCAAGCGCTGGGGCGATGTGCTGGAGCTGCGCTACTGCGAGGACCGCGCGCTGCAGGAGATCGCGGGGACGCTGGGCGTGTCGGTGAGGTCCATACAGGCAGACCTGTCTGCGGCTCTTGACTGGGTGGACCTCACCGGTCTCGCCCGTGCGCGACAAGGGCGAGGAGCTGCCGAGGTATAACTTAATGATAGCTAAGATTTATATAGTAATAACTATTAGGATATGCTAATATATAGCTGTCGATAGAAAGAGGGTGACATGCAGAGACGCGAACTGGTCCGCATCCTCGAGGAAGCCGGCTTTATCTCCAAAGGCGGCACCAACCACGAGAAGTTCGTCAAGGGCGACAAGCTCGTGCTGGTGAAGCGCCATAGGGAGATCGAGGACCAGATAGCCAAGAGGATTCTGAGACAGGCGGGGCTTCGTTAGCCCCGCCCCTTTGGGGCTACGTCTTGCATCACCCACGCAAAGGAGACTTGAATGGTTTACGTATGGGAATTCGAATTCTTTGATTCTGGAGGCATGGTAGACGCCGTGCCGTGCGGTTCGCTTGGAGGAGGCGGCACGTTCGGGTCCGACTTGAAC
>CALGKS010000282.1 GCA_937930475.1 uncultured Collinsella sp.
GGCGAGCCGCCCTTGGACACGGGCACGATCTCGTCCACCTCGAAGCTCATCGGGTCGCCTGCCGGCAGGTCGTAGTCGATGGCCATGCCGCAGATGTGGCACGGCAGCCCCTGCGCCTTGAGCCAGGCGCGCACCTGCCGGCGGGCGTGGCCGTTGGCGTAGCGGCTCTTGGTGGCCAAGGCTAGCGCTCCACCGGGGAGCGGCCTCGGTTGGCCATGCATTCCTCGAGCCCCGTAAAGCGCAGGCGCTCGACGGCCTTGCCGGCGCCCTTGCACTCGCGCCTGCCCGCACGGCGGGCGATGCTCAGGGCGCGGCGGAATGCCCACGCCATGACGGTGTCGTACCGGCTTGCGGCACGGACGATAGCCTCGCGTGTGACCACGGACCCACCTCATTACGTTGTCGTTCAATAGAAAGGCCGGAGTCCCTGAACTGCTGAAGGGAACCCCGGCCACTCATCTGTGCTTCCACGCACATCCGACCCGCACACCGCGCGGGCGGCGCTGCGAATCGACACCCTAGTTATATCCCAATCGCAACGTGCAACGGCGCGCAATTGTCGGCAATCGTATGCAATCACGCGCAATTGTCGGCAATCACATGCAATAGTTGGCAATCATACGCAATGGCACGCAATCACACGCAATGGAACGCAATGGCGTGCCAAAAGAAAGGCCCCCGACCGCACATGGCGATCGGGGGCCGACATGCTGACGCGAACCAGCACTTGTATTATACGGCGACGGGAGCCTCTTTCGGGCGCCCGGCCTTGGGTGAATCGGCGAGCCTGGCCTCAACGGAGGCCTTGGACACCATACGCTTGGTGCCGTCCCTCCACGAGTCGAGCAGTCCCGCGCCTATCAGCTGCGACACCCTTGCAGAGCTGACACCGAGCATGCGGGCGGCATCTGCGGCAGTGACGGCGGGAATGTCACCGAGCTCGCGGCTGACGGCGACGGCGATGATCTTGCCCCCGTTCTGCGGCTCATGGCCAAAGTCAGGCGCGGGAAGGTCGACCCCGCCGGTGAGGTGATCGTCGACCATGCAGGCGAGATAGTCG
>CALGKS010000283.1 GCA_937930475.1 uncultured Collinsella sp.
AGCTGCGGGAACGGCCTGTCCGCTCAATGTGTTCGGCTGAGATCGGAAATCAACCGTTTTTTCTATCCCTGAAGACCCTTGTGGGGCATTCATACTCCCAAGCTGGGCAAACGTTTTATCAAGGTTGACTACATATCCCGGGCAGGACGGTACCCCTCCAAAATGCGCCCCGTTCGCCGCCAAAAATCGACCGTTTGCGGCACCGTGATACCAGTCGCATAGTCAGCGCGCAGACACCTGTGTGACAGCCGCCTTCGTGGTGCAACAGTGCATGTCCGAGCGTGGCGCCCCCGGCGCTCCACATGCGGGTAAACTAGAACGTTATATAGAGATATTTGAACCCTAACCGCAGCAAAGGAGGCCCCATGGCATTCGATCCCATTCAAGAGGATTGCCATCGCCTCGTTCTTGAGGCCTTGCGCCGCGACAATATCCCGCTCACCGACGGTGCCGCCGTAGAGCGTCTGATGGAACAATTCACCCGTAACCCCGCGCCGCTCATCGTGCACGACCGCGACCGAGCCGGGCATCTGATCGCCAAGGTCGTCGAGGCTGTCGACTATCGCATCCCCTTTATCCCCGACGACGCCCAGGCAGAGCAGGAAGAGGCCGCTGCCGAGAACATGCTTCGCGAGGCCGCCGCGCTCGATCCATCCAACTGGGATGCCCAGCGCATGCTGACGGCGCTCACCGCCGAATCCAACGAGGAATACGTGCAGTACCTGGTGTCCAAGTGCGACGAAGTGGAACACGATCTGGCGCTCAAGATTGCCTCGGCGCAGGACCCCTACGAGCGTGAGGCCGCAGGCGACCTGACCCGCCGTCCCTATCTGCGCTGGCTTGCCGCCCTGGCATCGCGTGCCCTTATTAGCGGCCGCTACCGCATGTCACTGGATGCCGCGAACCGCAGCCTGGACTTTGCGCCCAACGATCCCGCCGGCGTCCGCCACACCGCGATGCTCGCCATGGCAAAGCTCGAATACCCTGCCGAGGAGCTCAAGCGTTTTCGCTCTGCCCACTCCGTGCCCTATCTCGCCAACACGCCGCTGCGCCGCCGCCCCAAGGACGCGGAGCGCGACTTGGACCCGTGGACGCTCATCGCGCTAATGAGCGCCGCCTGGCGCGAACTGGACTACGAAGGCGCCGAGCACTATCTGCGCATCCTCGCGCGCTCGTGCCCGCACGCGGCCGAGGCACTCTACTTCCAAACCGAATTCCCCGATGGTGTCTATGCCCGTGTCAACGTGGGCGCAGGCTCCACCGACGAGCTGGTCCTTGCCCTGTCCGAGGCGACGCCGGTGTTGCAGGAGGGCCTGGGCGCCCCCGATAACGCCAGCTTTGCCGCCTGGGTCGCCACCAACGACATCGTGCGCTCCCAGATCGACGAGCGTATCCTGCGCGCGGCCGAGCAGGGGCTGCCGTTTAAGGGAGGGGACCTCTAATGGATCCGAGCGTCTACATCCCTGCCTACCTGGAGCGCACCTACTTGGCATCGCACCCCGAGCTCACCGATGCAGCACGCGAGCTTGTCCATAACGATATAAGCGCAAACCCTCAAAAGTATGCGCAGACCGAGCATGCCCAGGCGCTGCTGTCCTATGCCGGCGTTCATCGTCATTTGCTCGATGAGCTTCACCGCATCGAGGACATGGGCAGCGACGAGGAGTTCGAGCAGACGCGCAACCGTCTGTTCGACGATATGCGCGATGAGTTGCTCAAGATCGTCCGCGTCGACGCGCTGGCCGTCGATGCCCAGCTGCTCGCCATCATTTTGGCGGACACGCCCGTCGACGCCTGCCTGGGCGACCTGATGAAGCTCGAGACGAGTACGGCCGACTACCTGCAACAGAGCGTGCCCGGGTTTGATATGGAGGCCCCGCACTACTGGGCCAATAATGTTTTGGCC
>CALGKS010000284.1 GCA_937930475.1 uncultured Collinsella sp.
TATTTCACGCGCGTCTACTCCTTCGATTCGTTCTGAACTTTGCCGGCGGTCAGCATCTGCTCGAACATCGAGGCCGACTGTGAGAAATCACTCGGCAGCACGACCGTCGAGGTTTTGCCCGTGCGAGCGAACTCCGTCATCATCTCGGACCACTGTGTAAACATGAATAGCTGGTTGGCCTCATCGTTGCCGACGCCCGTCTCCTGGATGATCTCGAGCGAATCTTTGATGCCCAGCGCAATGGCCTTGCGCTGGTTGGCGATGCCCTCGCCCGCCTTTTCCATTGCCTCGGCCTCGGCGGTCGCCTCGGTAACGCGCTTGATGCGATCGGCCTCGGCGAGCTCCTGCGCAGCGGCGCGCTTTCGCTGGGCGGCGTTGATGTCGTTCATGGAGTTCTCGACCTCGGTCGGCAGCGCGATCTTGGTGATTAGTGTCGACACGAGGGTGAAGCCGTAGGCGGCCATTTGCTCGGACACGGTGGCGTTGACGTCCTTGGCGATATCGTCTTTTTTGGCAAAGACCTCATCGAGCATGTAGACGGGGATGGAAGAGCGCAGGGCATCGGTGATGAAGTCACGCATTTGGTCGACGGGCTCCTGCAGCATGTAGTAGCTCTTGTAGATGCCCGAATCTGCCGGGCCGGCGCCCATGTCATAGCTCACGTGGTACTGAGCAGAGACCTCAAGACCGATAGTCACGTTGTCCTGGGTCTTAACGTCGATGCCAAAACCGTTTTTCATGGTGCGCAGACTCACCGTAGCGGCTTTGCGGTCGATCACGGGCACCTTCATGTGGAAGCCCGCGTTGACGATGCGGTTGAACTTGCCCAGGCGCTCGATGATCACAGCATGCTGCTGTTCAACGACATAGCAGGCGTTGGGGAGCAGTAGCAACAAAATGATGATGGGAAGTAGAAGGCTCGTAAGGGTAGCGATGATACCGGACAACAGCATGGTTTCTCCTCTGATAGGCACGCGTTGGGACTAGGATACCCGCACGAAGCAGCCACGTGACACCAACAGGAGGCCCATAACAAAAAAGCTCCCATTGCTGGGAGCTCTTTCATTCAATGGTGCGGG
>CALGKS010000285.1 GCA_937930475.1 uncultured Collinsella sp.
GGTGAAGTAGTTCGCGGCGTGGAGCAGCGTCACCGCCCGCTCGTCGTCGATGCCCTCTATCACGCGGCAGGGCATCCTCTCGTAGGCGGGGTCGTCCTTGGCGAGCAGCGCGTAGGCGGCCTTGCGGCGGTGCCCGGAGACCATCTGCCACGAGCCGTCTCCGACCTTGCGCACCAGCGGCAGGTCGGTGAGGCCGTCCTGGCGTATCGACTCGGCGAGCTCGGCTATGCCGGCCGGGTCCATGGAGTACGCGGCGTTCGCCGGGTGGTCGGCGATGTCGGCCACCGCGATCTCGGACACCGGGTAGCGCCCGCGGGTGCGCGACGCGCCGTCGAGAAGCCCCGTGATGGTGAAGCCCGCGGCCACCTGGCTAGGCGAGCTCACGGTACACCTCGTCGGCGAGGGCCTCGTAGTCGCGCGCGGGGCGGCTCCCCGGCTCGAAGGCGGCCACCGGCTTCCACTGCCAGCTGCCCTCGCAGACCTTGCTGCTCGCGTGTATGACCGTCTCGAACTGCTCGTCTGGGAAGAACCCGTCGAGCACGGCCGCGCCCGTGGTCTCGGCGTTGGTCATGCGGCCGGGCACGCAGGTGCGCAGTATCTTCCATCTGGGCGTGGGCATGCGCAGGGCGTCCGCGATTGAGCGCGTCGCCTCCACGGTGAGCGCCGTGCCGCGCATCACGGTGGAGTCGAGCTTCACGGGGATGACGACCATGCCGCCCTCCGCGGCGGCGAGGTAGGCGTTGAAGGCGAGCCTGCGCATCACGGGGCTGCAGTCGATGAGGCAGACGTCGTAGGAGCCCGAGGCGTCGTCGAGCGCGAACTTGAGGCGCTGCTCGCGCAGGAGCATCTCGTTCTGGTCGACGAGGTCGATGGTCGAGGCCACCACGTCGAGGTTCTCCCCGGCGGCGTAGGCGATCTCCTCCACGGGCGCGCCGCCGTAGAGCAGCTCGACCGAGGTGCGCCGCTCGGAGGCGGCGCGGTCGTAGAGGCCGAAGAAGTCGGTGGCAGACGCCTGCGGGTCGAGGTCGACGAGCAGGGTCCGAAGGCCCCGGGCGGCGAAGATGGCCGCCAGGTTCACGGCGGTCGTCGTCTTGCCGACGCCGCCCTTGTAGTTGGAAATGGCTATCGTGCGCATGGGTCGCGTCCTCTCTAGCGTGGGGCGCGCCTCGCCGCATCCGGTCCGGCGCGCCCCGAGTCTCGGAGCGTCGGGACAAAATCGTACGGATTTGTCCGACAAGCGGAGTGTACCACGAAAACGTACGGATATGTACGCTTTCGTGGTACAGGGGCCGAGTTTCGGGGAAACCCGGCCCCGGGAGCCCGGGGCCGGGCGCGCCGCCTAGGAGAGCGGCTCCATCTCGCCGAAGCAGTTGACGTGGTGGCGCAGGAGCGCGCGGTTCTCCTTGACGACCATCATCGCCACCTCGTCGAAGCGGACCGGGGTGTCGGCGTAGTCGTCGCCGTTGCCGGCGAGCCACGTCGCCGCCAGCGCCTCGCGCAGCCCGCGCGCCCTGTGGGCCTCGGGGAAGCCGTCCGTCCCGATCCGGACCGTGGCGTCGACGAAGACCAGGGTCCCGTCCTCGTCCACCGCCACGAGGTCGATCCCGCCGATGCCCTCGGGCCCCTGCCAGGCCTCGTCGACGATCTCGTAGCCCTTGCGCTCGAGGAAGGCCCTGACCGCGCCCATCGCCTTTTCCTTCATGTCGTTCATGCCTTGCTCCTTAGACTCTGAGGCCCGCCCCTGTGGCGTGCCTTGCGTCGCGTGAGTCGCATGCAGCGCGGGCGTGCCGGCAAGGGAGGAAGCGAAGTCGGGCGTGGATATAGAAATCTCCCGACGTCAGTCTTTCGCGTTGTTCGCGCGCGCAGCGCATGGGGCGAAGAACCCGAAAAAGTGTCGCGGCCCTTGCGGGCCGCCTGCCGGCGTGCGACCCTGCGCGTCCAAGGAGCGCCGGGGCGGGTTTCGGGTCGGAGGGGCGGAGGCGTGCGGCATGGAACCGGCCATGGGCGCCGAGACCCTCCGGGCATGGGATGCGGCCCGTCGGCGGTTGCCGGGGCGCTCGCGAGGGTTACGTCGGGACGTCGCGTGGAGGACGGAGGCGCGTTTCCGAGTCGCGGCGCCGCTACCCTAATCGGGACGGCCTCTCCCGTGCCGCTTGCGGCCGATGTGCGCACGAGATCGCTGGCGGTGAGGCTTTTCGTTGCGCGGAACGGCTACGGTGCTGCGCGACACGTCCGTTTGCTTATGTGTGATAAAGAAGCAATAGAAGTGCAAAAAATTTTGCCGTTCCTA
>CALGKS010000286.1 GCA_937930475.1 uncultured Collinsella sp.
CAATATATCCCCTTTTGAGCGCGGGCGCTGCACGGATTCATATTCCAAGGCGTGGTGCGATTCTCACGGATTTGCAAATAACCGCCCTGTCCCTCACAAGGTCAAGCTGATCCCGAAGGAGGAGGCTTGCCTGCGCGATCTCTACGTTGCTGGCACCGCTGGTGTGATCGCCGGTTACGTGACAAAAGGTCCTGCCGGCGCCTTGTATGCAACCGCAAGGGCATCGTACCGACTTTTCACTTGCCTGTTCTAAAAGGCAGTTGCCATGCTGTCGCAAAATCAATCGAGATACTTGGTCACAATCGGCTTTACCCTGCTCGCATTACTCTTTGCTAGCGACCTTTTGCTGAAACCGCCCAAGGAACTCGTTTTGCTTGCCATAGACTGCATTTCCGCCCTTTACTTTACGGCAACCCTAATCATCGGACTAAAGGAGAGGAAAAAAGGCGCAGTCGCCGCATCCGCCGTATGCTTGATCATAACCATTGCATCATTCTTTATCTGACACATTGGTGATTTAGGGGCGATATCGTAGGAATACGACCGGGAGAGTCGGGGCCATAGGCTCCGGTAAGAACCTTCGCCATGCCCCACGTATCGAGCCCGATGATTTCCCCGCCGGACGCCCTGACGGTCACGGCCTCCGGCGTCCACGCGATTTCATCGTCCGTGAGGCGGATGGGTGTGACGCTGCCGGCGTCCATCCGCCTCACGACCTCATTCCGCTTATCGCGCCAGCCCGGCTTGAGCCATTTGATGACGGTCGGACGCGAGACGCCAAGGACGCACGGGCGCAGCTCGAGCTCTAATACATGAGGTCCCAGCTTGTAATGCGTGAACATATGACTACATTAACATGGTCATGTATTACCGAACGTTATATGCTGAGCTGGATCCGCCCGTCTGTTATCTTGGCTGCTGACCGCTGAGAACATGGCCGCCGTCATCGGCAAGGATGGCGTGGAGACGGAGATTCAGGTGGGGCAGATGCGCCAAACACTGGGCAAGCCTGGCTTCGATTGGCTGTTTAATAAGCACTAACGGTTGAGTTATTGCAGCATAATCGCAGCTGTAAATAGGTGACCATATGACCATGCTAATATGTGCGCACAGTCATATGGTCACAGTTATAGATCGGTTTAATCTGTGGCCCTTAAGCTGAAGCTGCCTCAACGAACCGTGGCTGGCGAAACGAAAAAGGGGAATCCCTTTTGCGGGATTCCCCTTTCCGAGTCGTTATGTGATTTGTCCTACATCTGCTCGCAGCGCTTCTTCCGATCGAGGAAGAAGCCGGCCGCCACGAGGACGGTACCGCCGATGGCGAACGTCTCACCGATGAGACCCGCGCGGTCGCCGGTCTGGGCGAGGCTGCCGGGCTGGGCGGTCTCCGTGCCGGCGAGGTGCTTCGGGGTGTATGCCGCCTGCTTCTTTGCGGCCTCCTCCGCCTCCTGTCGGGCGATCTCATCGGAAAGCTCCTGCTCCGCTGCGA
>CALGKS010000287.1 GCA_937930475.1 uncultured Collinsella sp.
CCGATAGCGCGGCCAAGATGGAGCACAACCACGAGCATCTGGAGGGCGAGCAGGCGCACGACCCCTTCTGCATCACGCATCCCGATACCGACTGGCGCGCGTGCATCGCGCATGCCGAGAAGATCGGCCTGGGCACGAGCAAGTACGAGCTCATCGAGGTCAAATAGCACCTAACTATTGGACAAAACAAGCGCCTCTGTGGCGTAAGTTGAGCAAAAGCCGCCCGCGAGCACAACGCTCACGGGCGGCTTTTCGGAAGTGCTAGGGGTCAGATAGACCAGTAAACCGTACTATTTGCCTAAAAATTCTCGTCGAGGAAGTCGTCGACCGTGTTCCAGTAGAGCTCGGGGTCAACTTGCGCACTCTTGGCGTGGGTGGCGCCATGGATGGTGAGCTTTTGCTTGACCTTGCTGGCGCACGCGTCGTAGTTTTGGTCGAGCATGTCGTACGGCACAAAGGTGTCCTGGTCGCCGTGGATAAACAGCATGGGAACCGTCGCGTGTTTGAGTTGCTCCACACTGCTTGCCTTATGAAAGTCGTAGCCTGCGCGCACGTTGCACACCAGGTTGGCCACATCGAGCAAAGGAAAACTGGGCAGCCCAAATACATCCTTGAGCTGCAGAGAAAACTCGTCCCAAACACTCGTATAACCACAGTCCTCGATAATGCATTTCACGTTTGCGGGCAGAGATTCCCCCGCGACGTCCATGGCGGTTGCCGCACCCATCGACTCGCCAAAGACCAGGATGCGCGCCTCGGGGTCAGCCTGAACGATCCGCCCAATCCATGCAACGACATCGAGCCGCTCGGGCCAGCCCATGCCGATATAGTCGCCGCCGGAGCGCTCGTGGGCACGGGCGGCAGGCGCGAGCACGTTCATGCCGCGGTCATGGAATCGTTTGGCGTATCGGGCCATACCGATGGGCTCATCGGTGTATCCGTGTAGGCAGATAGCGTAATTGTGCGTGCTCTCTGGGGCGGCAAAATACCAAGCGGCAAGTTCGGTTCCGTCATCTGCGGTGAGGCTGCTGCTCTCGCGGTTCTCTTTAAACCATGCCCGCGCCTCGGTTCCCTCGGCATCCGGCTGCTCACTTTCTTTGTCGTCCTTGCCGTCCTGCATCATCTTCATGGTGTATGGCGCGCGGGGATTTAGCGCGAAGTCAAACAGAAAGTTGCCGGCAAATCCGAGCAGTGCAATGACAACCACCAGTGCAACGATGCCGGCTATCTTGAGCTTTCGATGGGAATGTGCGTTTTGAGCCATGCGGTATTCTCCTATAACATGTTAATACATCAACATTTAAAACAAGCGCATTATGGATGTTCGCCGTTGACGCGTCAACAGGCAAAGAATGGGTAAACAAAGGGTCACGTATGGTGCAAATTTCGCATGTACCCAGACGCTTTGATATAGTGTTGAGAACTCTTTACATTGGAGGATGTAACCGGCATGTCCGATTCGAGCGACAGTTCTAAGCCGCGACCCAAGACCGCGGCCGTTCCACACTACACGGTGGGCGAGGAGATCATGAACTCCGTCACCCATGGTGTCGGCTGCCTGCTGGGTATCGCGGGCCTGGTGCTCCTGATCGTATTCGCTGCCCTGCGCGGCGGAGGCCCGGCCCACATGGCCGCGGCGATTGTCTATGGCGTCAGTATCATCCTCGAATACTTGGCCTCCACGCTCTATCACGCGATTCAGCCCGCTCGCGCCAAACGCGTGTTTCGCATCATCGACCACAGCTGCATCTACCTGCTCATAGCCGGCAGCTATACCCCGTTTTGCCTCATCACACTCGCAAACGACGGCGGCCCTGCGCTGTTCTTTGCCGTGTGGGCCATCGCCATCATCGGCATCGCACTCGAGTGCTTTTTGCGCGAGCGTCAGCCGCACTGGGTAAGCGGCCTGGTCTATCTGCTGATGGGCTGGCTCGTCGTCTTTAAGCTGCCCGAGCTCGTGTCGCTGCTCAACCCCGTGGCACTTGCCCTGCTCGCTGTCGGCGGCGTGTGCTATACCGTGGGCGTGCCGTTCTATATCGCCAAAAACGTGCGCTATCTGCACAGTGTTTTCCACTTGTGGGTGCTCGCCGGCAGCATCTTCCAGTTCATGGCGGTGATCCTCTTCGTAATCTAGCGACCACGCCCACGGCCCCGCTCGCACGGGCAACCGGCGCAATTGCCCTATCCGTCACCTACGCTTACTACCCAACGTCCCGAATCTTGGAGGTTCGAGAAACTCCCGATGGACATAACCATCTCCCTTATTACCACGCTCGTTTTAACGCTTATCAACGGCTACTTCTCCATGTCCGAGATGGCTCTCACCACGGCTAAGCGCGCCGTGTTGGAACACGATGCCGAGGAGGGCGATAAGCGCGCCGAGCGCGCCGTCCAGCTTGCCGCCGATTCCGACCAGCTGCTCGCCACCATTCAGGTCGCCATCACGCTCGTGGGCTTCGCCTCGTCCGCCGTCGCCTCGACGAGCCTGTCCGACCCGCTCGCCACATGGCTCATGAGCTTTGGCATCGCGCCGCTTTCCGCCATCGCGCGCGGCCTGGCGCCGGTCATCATCACCGTCGCGGTCGCCTTTGTGTCCATCGTGATCGGCGAGCTCGTGCCCAAGCGCATCGGCCTTGCTAACGCCGAGGGCGTATCCAAACAGGTCGTGGGACCGCTCTCCGTGTTCCAAAAGATCGCCCGCCCGCTCGTGTGGCTGACCGGTGCCTGCTCCGACGGCCTGGCCCGCATCCTGCGCATCAAGAGCGCCGATGACCGCCAGAACGTCTCGGAGGAAGAAATCAAGTACATGGTCTCGGAGCAGGACGACCTGCTCGACGAGGAAAAGCGCATGATCCACGAGATCTTTGACCTGGGCGACACCGTTGCCCGCGAGGTCATGGTGCCGCGCGTGGACACCACCATGTGCGAGGACGACGAGACGGTCGCCGACGTGTTGTCCACCATGCGCCAGACCGGCTTCAGCCGCATCCCCGTCTATCACGAGGATCCCGACAACGTCGCGGGCATCGCGCACATCAAGGACCTGATCCAGCCCGCGCTCGACGGCAAGGGCGACCAGCCCATCGCTGGCTTTTTGCGCGATGCCACCTTTGTGCCCGACACCAAGGACATCCTGCCGCTGCTGTCCGAGATGCAGACTTCGCACGACCAGATTGTGGTCGTCGTGGACGAGTACGGCGGCACGGCCGGCATCATCACCATCGAGGACATCGTCGAGGAGATCGTCGGCGAGATCGAGGACGAGTTCGATCCCGACAACAAGTACCTCACGCGCCTCTCGCGCCGTGAGTGGCTCGTCGATGGGCGTTTTTCGTGCGATGACGCGATTGAGCTTGGTTGGCCGCTCGAGGAAAGCGATGATTATGAGACCATCGCCGGCTGGATTTTGGAGCTTTGTGACTCAGTGCCCGACATCGGAGAGGTGTTTGAGGTCGCAGGGTACAAGTTCAAGGTACAGTCGATGCGTGGCCAGCGCATCTCGCTCATTCGCGTGATCGCTCCGGCCGAAACCGATAAGAAGGATTCCGAGTCCCCGGCAGAGAAGCCGGCGGCGTCGGGTGCGGGCTCTGCGGATCCGCACGACGGCGACGAGTAGGGCAAGGACGAGTAGGGGAGAGTTATGGCAGGCCTGTTCAACATCCTTAAGGTCACCGTCAGCGAGGACAAGATTTGCGCGCACGTGCTGGTGAACCCCGGCATGCCGCTCATGACCTCGGAGGATATCGAGGCCACGGCGCGCGTGTACTACCTGGTGCCCGCGATTGCCAAGCACCTGTGCCTGGGCGACTCCGGCCGCGAATTCCAGGATTGCATGGGCCAGACCGAGCTTTGCCATCTGCTGGAGCACGTGACGGTCGAGCTCATGAACGAGACCGGTCTTGCCGGCAGCATCTCGTGCGGTCGCACGCGCGTGAGCGAGCATGACGAGCGTGTCTTTGAGATTGAGCTTTCGTGCCCCGATGATGCGCTGGCCATCGGCGCGCTGTCTTCGGCCACCTTTATGATGGACTGGGCGTACCTGCACGCCGACCAGCCGGCCCCCGATGTGGAGGGCACAGTCGCGGGCCTGCGCAACCTGGTGCTGGGCATGCGCGCCGAGGCCGCGGGCAAGGACCCGCACGAGGCCGTTGCCGCTGCGAACGGCGAGGACGTGGCGGAGGATGCGGCCGAGGGCGACGCTCCTGTCGACGCCGACACCGAGCCTGCTGTCGATGCCGCCGCCGAGCCCGTT
>CALGKS010000288.1 GCA_937930475.1 uncultured Collinsella sp.
CCATGCTCACGGTCGCGACGACCATGGAGCCGCTCGTCGCTTCTGCGGCCAACGCACTTCCCGCCATCGCGTTCCGTCCCGAGCCGGGCTTGGTCGTGTGCGACCTCGATCTTGTGCGCGAGTCCGACCCCGAGGATCTCAAGCGCGGATATACCGTGCTCGTGGGCACCATGCTTTCGAGCAGTAAATCTCGATGGAATCAGTTTACCGAGACCGTCCCCGAGGTTCTCGCGGGAGAGGAGGTCGCGCTCGTCAATGCCGTGCAGTGGTCCCAGACCGCGCGCAAGGACGTGCTGATGGCCACGAACCCGAGTGCCCGCCATGCGCTCGATTTTGGCAAGACGGGGGAGCGCACCCTGCGTGCCTGCTTGGGCGAAGCCGCGGCGGACGTTCCCACCTACCAGCTCCTTTCCGAGGGAATGCGATTTGAGACACGCCTCGCCCACGATGCCTGCGATTTTGATATCGATTACGTCTTTGAGGTCGATGACTGCTTGGAGGACTTTGGTATCGAGGAGCTCGCCTTTAATCTGGAGCCCGCTGCCTTTGTCGAGGAGTTCCGCAAGCAGCAATTTGCGCGTTCGAACCGTAGCATGTTGCCGCTGCCGGCGGCGCTTGGCGCCATTCGCCTGACGAACGTCGAGGACGAGGTTCTTGAGCGCCATGCCCAGGCCTACTTGGCTTCTCGCAAGGAACTTCTCTAAGATTTATTGACATCCATCGTCTTTCGTATCATGTTGAGGGGCGGGTTTCCAATCGGTTGCGGATCACGAGTGATTTCGTCGTTCGGTTGAGACCCGTCCCGTCTTTATTGAGACAACAAGAAAGGAATCTGCATGTCTGAGTTTGCTGCCGGTCCTGCCGGTCGTATCGAGCGTGTCCGCGCCCTGATGGTTGAGCGCGGCTACGACGCTATCGTGGTGCGCGACGAGGCCAACCTTCGTTGGCTTACGGGTGTGAAGGGCGTCTTTGACTACACCTTCGAGTTCCCGCACGCTGCGTTTATTACGGCCGATCAGTGCTTGTTCCATACCGACTCGCGCTACCTCAACAGCTTTGAGGAGAACACGCCCGCCGGCAGCCCCTGGGTCTACGACATGGACGAGGGCGCCATCCCCGGTTGGGTCGCCGGCAAGATCGCGGCTAACAAGTGCCGTGTTTGCGCCGTCGAGGACGACATGCAGATCAACTTCTATCAGGGCATTCAGCGTGGTCTGGAGGATCGCTCCGTCGCTTGCATGCTTCCGCTGATGCACGACGACATCCGCAAGATGCGTGCCATCAAGGATGCCGAGGAGATCGAGCTCATGCGCCATGCGCAGTCGATCACCGACGCCGCCTTCCAGCATATGCTCGGCTTTATTAAGCCCGGCATGACCGAGAAGCAGGTCCGCAACGAGCTCGAGAACTTTATGTTTGCCAACGGCGCCGACAGCCTGGCCTTCGGCTCCATCGTGGCGAGCGGCCCCAACACCGCCAACCCGCATGCCGTGCCGAGCGACCGCGTGATCGAGAAGGGCGACTTCGTCCTCATGGATTACGGCGCGGGCTACTGCGACTATCGCTCCGACATGACCCGTACCGTCGTGATGGGCGAGCCTACCCAGGAGCAGCTCGACCTGTATTCGCTCGTTCGCC
>CALGKS010000289.1 GCA_937930475.1 uncultured Collinsella sp.
TCCACGCACTTTACCTGCGTAAACAATGTGAGTGAAATATGAATCTCGATGGATACGCCCGCAGCCGTGTATACTAAACAGCTGTGTGTAACCAGGGGAGTATTCTGGCTGGACAAAATGCCTGCTTAATAGGGTTGTCAGGTAGTCCGGACGCAATACAAGGCTGGGGAGCACGTCGTGTAAGTAGTGGTCCTCTAGGGGCGTACGCTCGGTGGTGTACGCATTGTCCCAAGACCACGCGAGAGTTGGGATCATATCTTGATCAGCATGATTCTCGGCCGCAAGATTGGCATGACCCAGGTTTGGGACGAGGACGACAACGTCGTTCCCGTCACGGTCATCCAGGCTGGCCCCTGCGCTGTCTCGCAGGTTAAAACTCAGGCAACCGACGGCTATGACGCCGTCCAGATCGGTTTCGGCGACATCAAGGCCAAGAACGTGAACAAGCCCATGGCTGGTCACTTCGCCAAGGCTGGCGTCGAGCCTGTCCGCTTCCTTCGTGAGGTCCGCGTCGAGAACGGCGAGGAGCACAAGGTCGGCGAGGTCGTCACCGTCGCTGATTTCGCTGATGTCGAGAAGGTCGACGTCATTGGTACCTCCAAGGGTAAGGGCTTCCAGGGTCGCATCAAGCGCTGGGGTCAGCGCCGCGGTCCTATGACGCATGGTTCTCACTTCCAGCGTCACCCCGGTTCTATCGGTCAGTGCGCCTATCCTGCGCGCGTCCTCAAGGGCGTCAAGATGGCCGGTCACATGGGTAACGAGCGCGTTACCGTCAAGAACCTTTCCGTTGTCCGCATCGATGCCGAGCAGAACCTCATCTTGGTCAAGGGCGCTGTCCCGGGTGCCAAGAATGGTCTCGTCGCCATCCGTATGGCCTAAGGGCCCAGCCCATTTAGCCCAGCGTCATACCAAGGAGAACACTTAAATGGCAAAGTTTGAAGTAAAGAACAGCGAGGGCAAGAAGGTCGCCGAGGCCGAGCTCGCCGCTGAGGTGTACGGCATCGAGCCGAACATCCACGTTATGCACCACATCGTCAAGTGCCAGATGGCCTCTTGGCGTCAGGGCACCCAGTCTGCTAAGGGTCGCTCTGAGGTTTCCGGTGGCGGCAAGAAGCCTTGGCGTCAGAAGGGCACCGGCCGTGCCCGCCAGGGTTCCATCCGTGCTGCCCAGTGGCGTCACGGTGGCGTTGTCTTCGCCCCCAAGCCCCGTTCTTACGCTAAGCGTATGAACAACAAGGAGGTCAAGCTGGCTATGCGCTCCGCGCTGTCTGCCAAGCTGGCCGACGGCGAGCTCGTGCTCGTCGACGACTACGGCTTCGAGAAGCCTTCCACCAAGGCTGCCGTCGCCATGCTCAAGGCTCTCGGCCTTGAGGGCAAGCGTCTGACCATCATCGTTCGCGATGAGGACGTCAACGCCTACCTGTCGTTCCGCAACATTCCCAAGACGTTCATCATCACTGCCGACGAGGCCAACACCTACGATCTCGTCAACAACAACGCTGTGCTGATGCCCGCCGACATCGCCGCTCACTTCGGGGAGGTGCTTGCATAAATGACCGCCCACGAGATCATCATCCGTCCGATCGTGTCCGAGCGTTCCTTCTCCGGCATGGAGCTGAACAAGTACACGTTCGAGGTCGCCAAGGATGCTAACAAGTATCAGATCAAGGACGCTGTCGAGGAGATCTTCGGCGTCAAGGTCGTTCGCGTGAACACCCTGACGGTCAAGCCCAAGACCAAGCGCGTGCGCTATGTCGCCGGCAAGACCCGTTCTTGGAAGAAGGCCATCGTCACGCTGGCCGAGGGCGACACCATCGAGGTCTTTGGCAACCAGGCCTAAGACTCGCTGCTGTTGAGTGAGCTCATGCCTCCCAAATAGGGGAGGCGAGAGCTCAAGGTTTTGGGCGTATAAAATGGACACGCCCGGAACCGTGTATACGTCCGGTGTCATCGCACCCGAGGCAGAACCTCGAATCCCTGTCTGCGATGGCTAACGGATTCCTATTGAAAGGGATTGTAATGGCTGTAAAGCACCTTAAGCCGACCTCCGCTGGTAGGCGTTGGCAGACGATCTCCGATTTCTCCGAGATCACCTGCACCAAGCCCGAGAAGTCTCTTCTCGAGCCCCTGCCCAAGAAGGCCGGTCGTAACAACAACGGCCGCATCACCACCCGCCACCAGGGCGGCGGCGTGAAGCGTCGTTACCGCGTGATCGACTTCAAGCGCAACAAGGACGGCGTGCCCGCCAAGGTTGCCACGATCGAGTACGATCCGAACCGTTCCGCTCGCATCGCTCTGCTGCACTACGCTGACGGTGAGAAGCGCTACATCCTGGCCCCCAAGGGCCTCGAGGTCGGTCAGACCATCATGTCCGGTTCTGACGCCGACATCAAGCCGGGCAACGCTCTGCCCCTCGCCGACATCCCCGTCGGTACGCTCATCCACGCCGTCGAGTTCCAGCCGGGCAAGGGCGCCGCAATCGCCCGTTCCGCCGGTAACTCCTGCCAGCTGATGGGTAAGGAGGGCAAGTACGCTATCGTCCGTATGCCTTCCTCCGAGATGCGCCGCATCCTCGTTACCTGCCGCGCCACCGTCGGTGAGGTCGGCAACGCCGATCACGCCAACATCGTCATCGGCAAGGCCGGCCGTAAGCGTCACATGAACGTGCGCCCGACCGTCCGCGGTACCGTCATGAACCCTGTCGACCACCCGCACGGCGGTGGCGAGGGCAAGAACCACACCTCTGGTCGTCCCTCCGTTACCCCCTGGGGTAAGCCGACGAAGGGCCTTCGTACGCGCAAGAAGAAGAAGGTCTCGAACCAGCACATCATTCGTCGCCGTAAGAAGTAATTTCGGATACCGAGTTTTAGGAGAAAGCACTTATGAGCAGAAGTCTCAAAAAGGGCCCGTTCGTGGAGACTCGCCTTCTCTCGCGTATCACCGCGATGAACGAGGCTGGCAAGAAGGACGTCGTGAAGACTTGGTCTCGCGCGTCTACCATCTTCCCCGAGATGGTTGGTCACACCATCGCCGTCCACGACGGCCGCAAGCATGTGCCCGTGTATGTTACCGAGTCCATGGTTGGTCACAAGCTCGGCGAGTTCGCGCCGACTCGTACGTTCCGTGGCCACAAGGCCAAATAGGGGGTTAACCGTAAATGGCAACTAAGTCTATTGAAACTGAGGCCACCGAGGTTCGCGCCGTCGCTAAGTACGTGCGTGTTTCCCCCAGCAAGGCCCGCCTGGTGGTCGATCTGATCCGCCGCAAGCCTGTCGCTCAGGCCTTCGACATCCTCCACTTCTGCGACCGCGCCGTCGCCGTGGATGTCGAGAAGGTTCTCCGTTCCGCTGTTGCGAACGCCGAGAACAACAACGGTCTGCGTGCCGACAACCTGGTTGTCGCCGCTGCCTACGTTGACGAGGGTCCGACGCTTAAGCGCATCCGTCCCCGCGCCAAGGGTTCCGCTTCTCGCATTCTGAAGCGTACTTCCCACATCACCGTCGTCGTTGCTCCTCGAAAGGAGGCGTAAAGCTGTATGGGTCAGAAAGTCTACCCCACCGGCTTCCGTCTTGGCATCACCGAGAACTGGCGCTCCCGCTGGTTCGCAGAGAAGGATTACGCTAAGACCCTCGGTAACGATCTCGAGATCCGCAAGTACCTCGAGAAGCGTCTTTCCCGCGCAGCTGTCTCCCGCGTCGAGATCGAGCGCGCTGGCGACAAGGTGAAGGTCATCATCCTCACCGCTCGCCCCGGCGTTGTCATCGGTAAGAAGGGTGCCGAGATCGATACCCTCCGCACCGAGCTCGAGAAGGTCGCTGGCGTCTCCAAGGGCCAGCTCTCCGTCGACGTTGTCGAGATCAAGCGCCCCGAGCTCGACGCCAACCTCGTTGCTCAGTCCATTGCTGAGCAGCTCGAGGGCCGCGTTGCCTTCCGTCGCGCTATGCGCAAGGCTGTCCAGTCCGCCCGCAAGGCCGGCGCTAAGGGCATCCGTATCCAGTGCTCCGGTCGTCTCGGCGGTGCCGAGATGGGCCGTCGTGAGTGGTACCGCGAGGGTCGCGTGCCTCTGCACACCCTCCGTGCCAAGATCGACTACGGCACGGCTGTCGCCAGCACCACCATGGGCGCTTGCGGCGTGAAGGTCTGGATCTACCTGGGCGAGAAGCTCCCGGGCCAGCCTGTTCCCAACCCTGCACTCGAGGGCTCTTCCCGTCCTCGTCGTCGTAACTCCGAGAGGAGGGGTCAGTAGTGCTTGCCCCTAAGCGTATTCTTCACCGCAAGGTGCAGCGTGGCTCCATGAAGGGCCAGGCCAAGGGTAATACCGAGCTGCATTTCGGCGAGTTTGGTATCCAGGCTCTCGAGGCCCATTGGATCACCAACCGTCAGATCGAGGCCGCTCGTATTGCCATGACCCGCTACATGAAGCGTGGCGGTCGTGTCTACATCACGATCTTCCCCGATAAGCCCATCACCAAGAAGCCTGCTGAGACTCGCATGGGTTCTGGTAAGGGTAATCCCGAGGAGTGGGTGGCCGTCGTCAAGCCCGGCCGCATCATGTTCGAGGTCAAGGGCGTGCCCGAGGAGGTCGCTCGCGAGGCTCTGCGTCTTGCACAGCACAAGCTTCCCATCAAGACCAAGATTGTTGCTGCTAAGAACGCTGAGCAGCGCATCGAGAAGGAGATGGCTGAGGAGGCCGCTCTCGAGGCCAAGTGGGCTGCTGAGGACGCCGCCGCCGCCAAGGAGGAGAACTAATGAAGCCCGCAGAGATTCGTGAGCTCTCGGACGCTCAGCTCGTTGAGAAGCTGAAGGAAATGCGCGCCGAGCTCTTTAACCTTCGTTTCCAGATGGCCACCAGCCAGCTGGACAACACCGCTCGCGTCAACACCGTGAAGAAGGACATCGCTCGCGTCCTCACGGAGCAGCGCGCCCGCGAGATCGCAGCGGAGAAGTCCGCTGTCGCCGAGTAGGACCTAAGGAGAGAACATGACTGATTCGCGTAACTCGCGTAAGGTCCGTACGGGTGTCGTTACCTCCGTCTCCGGTGCCAAGACCATTGTCGTCACCATCACCGAGCGCAAGCGTCACCCCAAGTACGGCAAGATGATGACCAGCTCCAAGAAGCTGCACGCTCACGACGAGGAGTGCACGGCTGGCGTGGGCGATACCGTCCGCGTTATGGAGACCCGTCCTATGTCCAAGATGAAGCGTTGGCGCCTCATCGAGGTCGTCGAGCGCGCTAAATAAGCAGTCGCTCTTACGACTTGTACGTTTCCGAAGATGTGCGTATGCCTGGTTTGCATACCACAGGCCGCCTAAAGGCTGCGCACCTCTCTTCGGTTCTTAGTTCGGAGGAACATCTACCATGATTCAGATGCAAACCATGCTGAACGTCGCCGACAACTCCGGCGCTCGCAAGATTCGCTGCATCAAGGTGCTTGGCGGTTCCAAGCGTCGTTATGCAGGCATCGGCGATGTGTTCATCGGTGCTGTCCAGGAGGCTACCCCTGGCGCCAACGTCAAGAAGAAGGACGTTGTCCGTTGCGTCGTCGTTCGCACCGTTAAGGAGATCCGCCGCAAGGATGGCTCCTACATTCGCTTTGATGAGAACGCCTGCGTTGTCATCAACAACGATGGTTCGCCCGTCGGCACCCGTATCTTCGGGCCCGTCGCTCGCGAGCTTCGTGACAAGAAGTACATGAAGATCGTCTCGCTCGCTCCCGAGACCCTGTAGTTAGGGGAGATATATGTATATCAAGAAGGGCGATAAGGTCCAGGTTCTCTCTGGTAAGGATCGCGGCAAGCAGGGCGTTATCCTGCGTGCTCTCCCCGCCGAGAACAAGGTCGTTGTCGAGGGCGTTTCGGTCGTCAAGAAGGCCGTCAAGCCCAACGCTGCCAACCAGCAGGGCGGCATCGTTTCGCAGGAGGCTCCCATCGACGCCTCCAACGTCAATCTCGTCTGCCCCGAGTGCGGTAAGGTTACCCGCGTCGGTCACGAGAAGGACGGCAAGAACAAGCTGCGCGTCTGCAAGAAGTGCGGCCACAAGTTCTAAGCTGCCCGCAACATCAAGTTGCTAGCAAAGGCCCGGATGCCACGGCACCCGGGCCTTTTTCTATCCCCACTCATTGGGGACCACTCATTGGGGACAGACTTAAATGAGTGAGAACACTCATTGGGGACAGACATAAATGAGTGGGCATACTGTTGGCAGTTAGTGACGGTCCTTTGAGCTGCAGCGCGCATGAGTGACGAGGCTAAGCGGATCATCCTGTCTTTTGAGTTATAAGCATAAGCCCCTGTCTCTGAGCAATAACCAGTGCGCATTTGTGCATATTTACGTGCGTGGGATTGCGTGAATATGCATATAGATGCGCCGTTTACGGGGCAAAAAAGACCGTTTAGCGGTGAGATACGCAGAAACGCGCACATACGCGCTTATTTGTGCGAATATAGAGACGGTAGAAATGTTAGACGCTCCATGACCCAGGAGGCACATGATGGCAGATTCCAAGCAGGCTCCACTCGACGCCGCGGCAGCCGCCAAAGCAGCATTCGCTTCGGTCCAGGACAAGCCGTTCCCTACCGACATCTTTACGGCTCCCGAGCTTCGTTGGGCTGTGATCGGTTGCGGCGTTATTGCCAACCAGATGGCTCAGTCCCTTGCTCTGGCTGGCCGCAAGCTTACGGGCGTTGCCAACCGCACGCTCAACAAGGCTCAGGCTTTTGCCGAGCAGTATGGCGTCGAGAAGGTCTATGACACGGTTGAGGATCTCTACGCCGATCCTGACATCGACGCCGTCTACATCACCACCCCGCATAACACCCATATCACCTATCTGCGCGCCGCCCTGGCGGCCGGCAAGCACGTGCTCTGCGAAAAGGCCATTACCCTCAACTCTGCCGAGCTCGACGAGGCCCGTGCCATCGCCGACGAGTACAACGTGGTCCTTATGGATGCCACCACGGTGCTCCACATGCCGCTGTATCAGGAGCTGCGCCGTCGCATGGATGCGGGCGACTTTGGCCGCATGAACCTCGCCCAGCTCAACTTTGGCAGCTATAAGGAGTACGGCGACCTGACCAACCGTTTCTACAATCGCAACCTCGCCGGCGGTG
>CALGKS010000290.1 GCA_937930475.1 uncultured Collinsella sp.
CCTTACATGAGCGCCTGTGCGCGAATCGCCGCACCGATGGCACCGGCAAAGCGAGCCTGGGGCGAGGTGGTAACCGGCGACCCCAGCAGCGCGGCCAGCCGCTCCACAACGTAGGTGTTCTCGCACAGACCGCCGGTCAGATAGTACGGGACGCCCGCCGCCTGGCCGGCCATAGTCGCCACGCGCGACACGACGCTTTCGATCACGCCACGCGCAATGTTCTCGCGCGGCTCGCCACGACCGATCAGGCTGATGACCTCGCTTTCGGCAAAGACCGTGCACATGCTGGATATCTTGGTGGGCTCACCGGAACGCGCAAGGTCGGCCATCTGCTGCTGGGTAATGCCCAGGCGGTCGGCCATAATCTCCAGAAAGCGCCCCGTGCCGGCGGCGCACTTGTCGTTCATGGCAAACTTAGCCACGCGGCCACTTTTTAGCTGAATGACCTTGGTGTCCTGGCCGCCCACGTCGATCACGGTGCCGTGGTCGCCAAACAGGCGCACGGCACCGGTACCGTGACAGGTGATCTCGGTCACGACCTTGTGCGCATAGGGCACGGCGACACGGCCGTAGCCAGTCGCGACCACGCGAGCATCGTCACCCGTCACGTCATAACCCGCCGCTGCCAGTGCCTCGCGCAGCCGCTCGGAAGCATCGACCGAGGAGAACCCGGTTGGCTGCACGCACGTCCACGCCACCGAACCCTCCCCGTCGACCACAGCAGCCTTAGCCGCCGTAGACCCGATATCGATCCCGATCCCTATCATGGCTCTCTCCCAATCTAAACATCAAAGACAGCGGCGCGTTCAGGCGCCTTAGCTCTAGGTTTCTCAGGTGCCGGAGATTGCCCCGAAAGAGGAGCGCAGCGTACTTTGGGTACGCAAGCGACGGTTTGAGGGGCAAGATCCGGTGCCTGAGAAAGCTAGAGGGTTTCGATGAAGGCGGCGATGCGGGTCTCAATCTGACCCATGTCGCCGTTGCTGTAGTCGGTCTCGATCTTCATGTACGGAATATCCGCACCCTCGACGGCCTCCTGCATGCGCGCACTCTCAACGTTGAAGGTGTGGCACGCCTGGAGCACGCTCTCCACTACGCCATCGACGTGATACTTCTCGCACATGGCCAGCGTGTTATCCATACGACCGTCGTTGGGCGTCATGACCGAGCAGTTAATATCCAGGTAGCGGTCGGCGATGGCGCGAAGGATGTCGGGAGCCTCCGGGTCGATCATCATGGCCGCCGTGCGCTCGCCCGAGCAGTCGTCCATGCACACGACCACACCGCCGTTGGACTCGATGGTGCGACCGATCTTGTTGATCACGCCGCCCACCGGGCAGCCGGTGATCAGAATGCGCTTGGCATCCGCCGCGACCGGGCGCTCGCCCGCGTCGTAGGCCTCGCGCAGCTTGGCGACCTTTTGCTCCAGCTGCTGCGTATAGGCCTCGATATCAAAGCTGAACGTACCGGCAAACATGGTGCTCATCAGGTCGACGCCGCTCATGGCCGCCGGCTGGTTGGCCTGCAGTGCAAACATCTCGAGCTGGGCCGCACGCAAGCGGTTGCGACGACGGACGGCAGCGCGCAGGTCATCGTCGGTAATCGTGATGCCGTAGAAGCCCTCGAGCTCCTCCTTGAGCAGGCGGCACTCCTCGTACCAGCCTTCACGCTCGTAGGCACGATCGCGACCCTGCGGAAGATGCAGAATGTGCGTGCGCTTGAGCTCGTTGAGTAGCTCATACATCTTCTTCTTACCGTCGCAGGTGGTCTCGCCGATGATCATGTCGCTAAAGTACGTAAACGGGCACTTTTGCGAGTAGGCAAAACCGTACGTCGACTTGATGAGCGGGCACAGGTTTGCCGGCAGCACCTTTTCGGCCTCGGGAATCACCTCATCGGACGTACCGCACAGAGCCACGCTCGCAGCCCCCGCGGCATCGATAATCTCGAGCGGCGTATAGCTGCACAAAAAGCCGACCAGGCGATTACCCGCCTGCTTATAATCCTTGACGCGAATAAACGCCGCCTTGCGCTGCTCGTTGAACTCCTCAAACGTGGACGGCAACGGCTGCTCAATATATTCCGACATATAACTCCTTAACAAACCTTTTAACCAACCAAGGAGACGGCTTTCCCAGGTGCCCGTGGTTGCCGTGAAAGATGAGCGCCGCATACTTTGGTAGCAAGCGACGGTTTGAACGGCAAGATCGGGTACCTGGGGAAGCCGCCGGGACGGATAGCTCTAAATAGTTTCCAGGAAGGCCTCGATGCGGGTCTGGAGCTGACCGGCATCCTCGCCGGCATAGTCGGTCGTGATGTGCATAAACGGAATGCCGGCCTCCTCGGCGGCCTTCTCCACGGCAAACGACTCCATCTCGTAGAGCGTGCAGAACTGCAGGGCCACGTCGACGATGCCGTCGGCATGCAGGTCCTTGGCCATCTGGACAATGTCCTTCATACGCTGGTCGTTGGGCGTAAAGACGGCGCAGTTGATCTTAAAGTAGCGCTCGGCGATGGCGTCGAGCATCTCGTCGACCGTCTCGCCGGACTCGTCGACCAGGTCCTTGTAGTAGCGCGAGCCCGTGCAGGACTCCTCGCCCACCACGACGCCGCCAGCTTTCTCAATCAGGTTGAACAGCTTCCAATTG
>CALGKS010000291.1 GCA_937930475.1 uncultured Collinsella sp.
AATCAAGGGCATCCACGATGCGCGGGCTGCCGCTCGCCACGAGGAGAAGCATGGCGAGTAGCCGTCACGCCCACCCATAACAACCTGGCTAGAGCAAAGCGGGGGCGAACGTTATCTCAACGTTCGCCCCCGCTTATGTGTCGACTGCTTTCCTAGCGCGTCCTCCGTTACGACAGGTAAGAGCGAAGGATGGTGAGCCAGCGTGGGGTTTCGAGGTGGATGATATCGGTGGGAACTCCGGCGGGAGCGTGGCCACCAAAGAGCAGGCCCGCGTCTGCCGGGTTGATAAGGCGCACGATCCATACGGCAACGACCAGCACGCACAGAACAATAACCGCAATGTCGATGCCGCGCTTTAGCTTGCTCGACGTCACCTCCTCGCGCACGAACGCGAGCACAAACGCAATCGGCACCACCCAAAACAGCGGATGGTAGGCAAAGGCCGCCGCAAAATCGAGGCGCAGTGCTGCCAGCCAGGCCCTCGTCATGCCACATCCCGGACAGAGAATGCCCGTCATCAGGCGAAACACGCAGCCGATATCGAGCAGGTAGAGTGCGAGCCAGGCGACAAAGAGCGCGCCGATGCAAGAAAGGGCGCGACGAATGAGTTCCGCCGCGCCCTTATGTCCCTGGGAGCCGTTCACGCCGCTCTTATCGTTAGGCACGAGCGCCAAGACGGACGTTATAAGCCGTTGCCATGGCATTGGTATTCTTGATGATGATGTTCATGGCAAAGATGGGGCCAAGGCCGCACAGCAGCGCGCCGACGATCTGCCACATAAGAACGGTGGTACCGTTCTCCTGGAACATCAGGCCATAGCGAGGAGCATTAGCCTGCAGGCGGTTGCCGATCTTGTAGTACCAGTAGAGTGCGTAGAAGCCGCAGGTCACGAACGACAGCAGGATAAATGCCGCCAGACCCGGCGTGGAATCGCCGTCGTCCTGGCACATGACATTGATGTCGCGGGCGAGGCAATAGAGGAAGTAATACGAATAGATGCCACAGGTCACGATGGAAAGCAGGAGCCAGCCGATCACGCCACGGTCGGTCTTAATCGGAGCATAGCCCATCGGGGCAGGTGCAGGCTGCGGAGCATACTGCTGCTGCCCGGCGTACTGCTGCTGAGGCTGGGGCTGAACCGCCTGAACCGGAGCGGGCTGAATCTGCGTGGGCTGCGGAGCAGGCTGGGGCTGAGGTGCAGGCTGCGGCGCGGGCTGCGGAGCAGGAGCAGCGGAAGCGGCACCGACGGCAGAACCGCAGACGGGGCAGAATTTGGCATCATCCGAAATGGGAGAACCACAAGTGGGACAGAACATAAGCTTCTCCTTTTCCTAAGGCGTTGCACGCCTTCAAACCTTACACGACTATGTTCTCAACAATAGCCGCGACGTTGTTGCGCAACATTGACCAATTTCCGAGAAATTTTGCTGCAACCGTTTTCCCGGGCATTTTCTTGCTTTCGCAGTAGAAAAAGGCACCCCGGGCTCAGTTGCCCAGGGCGCCTCGACCGACTATTCGGTTTGATTGTTTTCGGCAGTAGGATTATCGCCCGGCTCATCCGCCGGCGTGGCAACGGCATTCCAATCGGGTTCTGCAGGCGTCGCCTCGGGCTCCGGTGCGGGCTCAGGGGCAGGTGCCGGAGCAGGGGCAGGTGCGGGTGCAGGGGCAGGTGCCGGAGCAGGTGCAGGAGCAGGGGTAGGCGCGGGTGCCGGGGCAGGTGCAGCCCCAGTGGCGGCCGTGGGATTGAACCCCGCAGGAGTAGGCTTCTTCTCACCCGGGAGCACAAACGTCAGGACATCGTCAGTATCCTCATCGGCCCACTCGCTGGCATGGCGCGCGGCCCAGTAGCCAACGGCACGATATTTGAGCATCGTGCCAAACACATTCAGGAACACGGTGACAAAGGCGATGATCATCAGGAACAGGATGAGCGTAATGCCGCCACCCTCGATGATTGCCTCAAGACCCGAAGGACGAGAATAGTAGCCGTAGTAGCCATAGCTGCTAATGCCCAGCGCGGCAACAAAACCAAAGATGGCGGTGAAAATCCAGGTGATGATATTGGAAACAATGCCCGTCAAGAACTCGGGAAGAATCGAGGCACAGAACAGCTTGCCCAGGTTAGCCTTATAAGACTTCCAGACCTTCTCGAGCGAAAACGCGCTTTCCACGCGGCCGGCGACTGCAAAGTGCATCACAGCGGCATCACCAAACATCTTAAAGAAAATGCCCAACACCGCCGATACGATCATGGCAAAGACAAGCAGACCCATCGACCCGATGAGTGCGCCCTCGAGGCCGCTCGAACCGAAGTAATAGTACGAACCAACGGCACCGATCACAGCGCTCTCAAGCACCGAGAACACCACGCCAATCACCGGAATAATGGCCACGAACCCGAGCACGTTCGTAATGACAGACGAGAAGATGCCCAGTCCAAAGGAGGTCGAGCGCAGCAGCGGACGCTCCATACCGTTATCGTCCTTGAGCGACAGGTCGCGACCCCACTCGATAGCAAAGCCAGCGCCGCACACGCTTGCCACGTAAGCGAGCAAAAAGCCAATGGCCGCCGCGATGCCACCGATAACGGGGATAAACAGCACCAGCACCGACACGACGCAGATCAGCGCCGGCAAAAAGGCAATCTGACATACGCGAACCAGGGCGCCAGGAACCTTAATCATGTCATTGAAGGCCTGAGCCATACAACCCTTGGGCGCGTTCATAGCCGGCTGGGGCGCAACGAACGGCTGCGGCTGCGGCTGGGCAAACGGCTGACCCTGCGGCTGAGGTTGAGCTTGCGGAGCGGGACCGGCGGCCTTAACCTCGGTATTAGGGGCACCGCACACGCCGCAGAACTTGTCGTTATCGCCCATGGGGGCGCCACACTGCGAACAGAACATCGAAATCATCCCTTCGTATCTAGAGCGAATCACCTGGATCGCAAACGATGTCTTTGGCATCATTATCGCCCAATGTGGGAACAAATACCGCAAGATGACCGATTTGCAACGTAGCCGGTTTATTCAATGATTCGAAGGGTACGACCGGGCTAGTTCGTGCCGCGGAAGCCCTTGCCGACGATTTCGGAGCTATCGACGATGGTGATGAAGGCACCAGGGTCAATCTCGCGGGCATAGCGGCGCAGTTGCACTGCCTCGCGACGGCTCAGCACGCTCATGATCACCGTGACGCACCTGCCCGAGAAGGCGCCGTAGCCACGGCTGATCGTTGCTGTGCGGTTGAGATGCTTGACGATAAACTCCTCGACTTTGCGCGGTTCGGCGCAAATAATCGTACAGACCTTACGAAGGTGAATGCTCTCGATGGCCTTATCGACCACGAGCGTCTTGGCAAACAGGCCAAGTACGCAGTACAGGCCGACGCGCGGGCCATACAGGAAAGCCGCGACGGTCACGATGCCGATATCGACCAGCAACAAGGCGCGTCCGATCTCGAGCGTCGTACGACGCTTGAGGATCATGGCAAGGATGTCGGTGCCGCCCGTCGAGGCGCCAATGTCAAAGACAATGGCACTGCCCAGCGCCGGCAAGATGACGGCAAAACACAGGTCGAGCCACATATCGCCCGTCATCGAAACATCCGTCGGGATGAAGAGCTCAAACAGCGAGACGTAGGCCGAAAGCGCAAACGAGGCAAAGACGCTCCAAAGGATTGCCTTGCGCTCCAAAAAGATAAAGCCCAGGATGACCAGGACCGCGTTGATAATCCACATAAAGACGCCGACGGGCAGAGTCGGGAACAGCGTGGAAAGAATGACCGACACACCCGAGGTGCCGCCGAAGGCAAAGTGATTGGGGGTTTTAAAGGCCACGATGGCGAACGCCGTGAGGATCAGGCCCAAATTGAGCTCGGCAAAAAAGCGCGGAAAGCCTGGCTCTTGGCTGCGCTTACGACCGGCACGCTCGCCACGTTCGATATCCTCGCGACCGACAACGCGCTCCATCGGCACCACCGGAGGACGATGCACCTCCTCGGCGGCACGCGACGCCGCCTCTGCCGCAGCGGCTTCAATCGCCCATGCCTTGCTTTCGGTCTCGTGTTCGTCGGCCATTACGGCAGCCCCTCGTTAACAATTTGGAAACAATGCGCCCATTAGGGTAACGCGGAACGCGAAGATTGCAACCCTTAGTTAGACGAGCGGTATGACTAGATCGAGGCTATATAGAAAACGGTCGATCGCGCTTTTGCTTGCGCGGTCGACCGTTTGGCGTTTTCGCAGGTAAAACCTACCAAAACAAACCTGTCCCTTTTTAGTAGGTTACTCGTGCTGGCTGGTGCGGTGCTCGTACTCCTCGGGGGTGATGACATCCTCGATGCGCAGGTTGACGCCTGCCACCTCAAGGCCGGTCATCGCGGCCAGACGCTCGGTGACGCGCGCCTTAACGTCGTCAAAGATCGCAGGCGCATAGGCGCCATACTCGATGATGACCGAGATGTTGACGACTACGCGGTTGTCGTCGGTGACCTCGACCGTCACGCCCTTGGTCAGGTTCTCGGCACCAAACTGTTCCTGCACAAAGTGCATAAGGTTACCCTTCATGCCCAGAACATGCGGCACCTCGCGGGTGGCCATGGCGACGATCTTCTCGATCACGCCGTTGGAATAGGTCAGCGAGTCCTCGGACTCGTCCGCCTCCTCGTCGTCCTCGTCCGCCTCGTCTTCGGACTCGGCCTCGACGAGCGTCTCGTCCTCGAGCGTTACATCCTCCGCCTCGGCGGCGGCCTCGTTCGCCTCGAGCTCGGTATCGGCTACATCGACCTTCGTGTTAAAAGCCATGGTTCCTCCTTATGCCTGCCGCGGATGCGACAGTCGAATACGTATTAGCGGCCGCTAAACAGACGGCCGAAGAAGTTGACGATACCGTTCTCGCCGTCGCGAATCTGGCCGATCACGGCGCCGATCAGCACAAAGAATGCGATGACGAGCGTGTCCCACAGGCCCAACGTAAGTACCAGCACGGCGAGGATAAAGCCTGCCAAGGCGCCGAGCGTAGTATTGGGGTGGCGCACGGCGTAGCTCCAGATAGCAGCGCCCGTACCTTTGATGAGACCCATGGCCTCGTCAAAGTCGTTGGCGGCGCTGTCGTGCTGCTCGCCGGCCTCGGGCTTGGTGTCGGCGGACTCGCCTGCCGGCGTAGCGTTCTGGTCGATCGTCAGGCGCGGCGTGCGGGCGGTCTTGTCTTGGTTGGTATCACTCACCGGAAACCTCCACGGTCTGGACGGTAGTCTTGGACGGCAAAAAACGGACGCGCGCGGTCGTGCCCGGCGTGCCGAGCATGGTGTCGCAGGCCTTCTCGATGCGCTGCTGCATCGCGGTGGCAAGAGAGGCGACGTCTTTATCATCCAGCGCGATGGCCTCGACCTTAAAACGAACGCGCGACTCGTCGGGGCCTTGAACGCGCGCCTCGATATGCTCAACCATCACGCGATCATCGCACTCCGCCGCGGCACGGGCGCACGAGGAAAGCGCTGCGAGCGTAACCTCGATATTGCGCTCCCCCGCCGGATGCACGCAGGACGGCTCGTGACGCGCGAACATCAGGCGGAAAAACCCGATAAGCACGCCAAGCGCCACGATGGCGGCGCACACCGTAACGATGACGCGAGGCATGGTGTCACGCAACAGCAGCATAAAGCGATACGTATACGGTCCCCAGAACTGGCAGACAAGCGTACCCAGCGCCACGATGGCGGCGGCAAGGTACACGATTGCTAGGGCTCGTTTGAGTACGCGCACGCGCGCTCCCTTCAGGTTTCGGTCCACAGAATGCAAAACGATTCGCATCATTATAAAAGAGCCGGGTCCGGTGCTCTACGCACGCGGATCCGGCTCATCTATTCCACGAGGCTTGCATGCTCGCTTCATTATGCCCAGATATGCACGGCTCAATCCGTGCTGGCGCTACTCCTCCTCGAGGGCAGCGATGACCTCGTCGGTCATGTCCATGGTGCTGTAGACGTCCTGGACGTCGTCGAGCTCCTCAAGACGGTCGATGAGGCGCTGGACCTTCTTGGCGTCGGCGCCGGAAACCTCGGTCGGGGTGGTCGGGACCATGGTGGTCTCGGAGCCCTTGACCTGGACACCCTGCTCCTCGAGCGCCTTGGAGACAGCCATGACCTCGTTGGCAGCAGTCCAGACGATCCACTCCTCGCCGGCATCCTCGTAGTCCTCGCCACCGGCCTCGGCGATAGCCATCATGAACTCATCCTCGTCACCGGCAGCACCGTTGGCGATCATGGTCTCCTTCTTGGCGTTCTCATCCAGGATCTCCTTGGCGACGACGATCTGGCCCTTGCGCTCAAACTGGAAGGCGACGGAGCCGGAGGTGCCCAGGTTGCCACCAGCGTGGGAGAAGGCGGAACGGACATCAGCGGCGGTACGGTTGCGGTTGTCGGTCAGGCAGTCGACGTAGACGGCGACACCGGCGGGACCGTAGCCCTCGTACACGATGTTCTCGTAGACGGCGGCATCGGCACCCGAACCAAAAGCCTTGTCGATAGCGGACTTGATCTTGTCCTTAGGCATGGACTGAGCCTTGGCCTTGGCAACGGCAGCGGCGAGGCTGGCGTTGTTCTCGGGCAGCGGGTCACCGCCGAGACGGGCAGCAACAGTGATGTTGCGGCTGAGCTTGGAGAAGAGGGCGGAACGCTTGGCGTCCTGCGCGCCCTTACGATGCTTGGTTGTGGCCCACTTAGAGTGTCCGGACATACGTGTCTCCTATCGGTTTCGACCTAAAGCCCAGCGCAGATGCTCGGGCAATATAAACAAACGTCGTTATGATATACCTACTAGCCTGCGAGATAAACCCCAAAATGAAGGCGTCGTGATGATGTCCCCTTTGGTGCAAAGAAACCTGACCCCAATGCACCAAGTTAGGACCAGAGGAAGTCGCTGCGGGTGACGGTGGCGCCGATGGCGAAGGGCATGCAGGCGATGACCGGATACAGGTAGCGCATGTAGGTCGAGCCGTTGCACGGACCAATCAGGCACACGGCGAGCACGCCCAACAGCGGCACCCAGATCGCCAGCGCACGCCATGAATGACGACGCAGCAGGTAGACCACCACGGCAATCATGATCCACACATAGGTGGCCGAGCTCATGGTGAGCGAAATAAACGGGATGCGCTGCACCGCCACACGGTACAGATTGATCAGGTGGTCACACCAGCGCACCACGTTGCTGTCAACCGGATGGAAGTCGAAGTACTTGAGGTTGTCGGGACGCGCCATGATCTCGGCACTACGCGCCGTGCTGTAGACCCAGGCATCGCGGGCACTCGGATAAAAGTAGCCGTAATAGTTATTGATGAGCGCCGAGATATAGCACTCGGGATCCTTTTTGAACATCTGCGCCCAGACCTCAAAATAGGCCTTGATGTCCTCCTGCGAGGCGTACTCGTTAAAGCAGTTCTTGACGGCATCCGACTTATCGGGGTTGTAACGGCGGCCCAAGTTCTCGTACTTGAGCACGCGATCGATCACGACGCGCTCCTCGTCGGTCACCAAACCGTCGCAGGGCGCCTCCACGATGGTGCCGTCCTCCTTTACCGTGGGGTTGACACCCGAGTTGAGGCCATCGTGCTTTTGAACGAAACGAGCCGTCTGCTGGAACGGAATCGAGAGAATTTCGCGCTTGGAGCCGGGCGTGATGTCGTGCGCCGGCATAAAGACCTTGGTGAAGTACATATTAGAGGCAAGGCAGAGCGCGAGCACCGCGAGGACGCCAACCCAGCGGAATCGCGGCGTGACGCATGAGACCGCGGTGCCCGTCTGCTTAGCCGCACGACGAGCGACATGTACATCCCATGCGCAAAACGCCGCCGCGATCATACACGCCGCCAGCGGAAACACCAGGCCTCCATTGCGCAAAAACGTGGAACCCATGGCAGCAAGCGCAAACAACAGCCAGTCATGGCGCGCAAAGAGCACGGGGGCCTTCTCGCCCGCACGCTCGGCATTGGCATCGCGACGGGGCAGGCCGCAGGCCACGAGCTTCACGGTCTGCACCAACAGCACCAAAAACGCGTCGGCAAAGAGCACGTCTTTGGTGAGCAGGGCCGCGTAGTTAGAGAACATGGGCATAAACACAAAGAACAGCAAGATCACGCCGCGGACCGGCAGGCTCACGCCCAGTTTGCGCAGCGACGAGACGGAATAGGCCATGCAGGCGGCCGTAATGACGAACTGAGCGCAGGTGTAGATGGCAAGCCCCGCATTGGCGCTGTTAAAGACCGAAAGCCCCAGTTGAACGCACGAGCCGATAATGGCCGTGTGCACGACCGGGTGATGCCCGTTGAGCAGGACATTGGGGTTGAGTAGGCGCAGGTAGTCGCTCGTGCCGTTGGGATAGTTGAACCACTGGCGAATCTGCGCACCCGTATCTCCCATAAAAAGGCCGGGCAGCGAAGCGATGAGCGTGGGCGCCCAGGCGATCATAAGCACCAGGA
>CALGKS010000292.1 GCA_937930475.1 uncultured Collinsella sp.
CTTCCCGGCTCAACGTCGGTAAAGAGGAGGGTTGTGATGCCACTGTTGTCCTCGTACGTTCCGACGAGCCACGTCCTGCCGTTATACTCGACGGACCCGCCATCCTTCCACTGGAACGTATCCCCCTTCTTTTCCGCCTGGTCGGCGTGGGATTCCTCGGCCGTCAGCGCTTTTTTCCAAACGGGGATAAAGCGATCGGCCGAGGCGTTCTCGTCTTCGGGGAAGGTGAGCTGGACCCTGTCGGCATTCTTGCCGGCGGAGTCGCTTACGCCGACGCCCTCGGGCATCTCGACCTTAAACCAGATAAAGTTGGTCTTCTTGGCGACGGGGGCCTTTTCCTTGCTCTCGCTCTTGGGGGCGCTGCCCCCGCCCGATCCGCTCCCGCCGCAGCCGACAAGGGCAAACGCGGCAAAGAGGGCGATGCAGAGGGAAAGGATCGATAGGGTCTTTTTCTTCATGGTGGCGTCCTCCTTGTCTGCCGATGACATCACGGCGCCGCATGTTGTTGGGGTACTGATTGCGCTGGCGGCGGATGTCTCTGTGTACTGTGCGGCTTATGCCTCCGTTCATCGCTTGTGGCCGTTGCGCGGCCGTGCCCCAACGGGTTCCTTACTTATAGATATGCCCCAGCTTGTGCTGCCCGGGAGTCTCGAAAGGTGGGCCATGTGTCCCATGTTTGGGGCACTGGGCGCATGGGACGGCACGGCTCAGCATCGACTTTTCCATGTTGCGCAACAGCGCCTTGGATGGGGGCGTATAGACTTGGCTGTGACAAAAGCTAAACCACGAAAGGTCGAACGATGTTCTGTCAAAAATGCGGACAGCAAGTTCCCGATGGATCGACGTTTTGTACGCACTGTGGGGCTTCGCTGGCTGGCGGTTCCATACCGACGCCTACGGGCGCTGGTCCTTCCTCTGCCCCGGGCCTAACCCAGTCGATGCCGCCGGTCGCGCCTGCGCCTCAAAAGCCCAAGAGCAAGGCGCCGGTCATTATCGCTGTGGCATGTGCTGCTGTGGTCCTCATCGGTGGCGGCACGGTGTTTGCGCTTACGGTGCTCAACGGGTCAAAGAGTTCCGGCACTCAGATTTCGGTGGTCGATACCGGGTCTTCGGACGAGAAAGATTCTTCTGCCAAGAAGAAGAGCGACAAGTCCAAGTCCAAGGAATCCTCGTCGTCCGATGACGAGGCCGTTCCCGAGGACGAGTCGGCATACTACGGTTCGGGCGATTCGGACGATTACCTAACCGACGTGCATACGTACACGAACGACATGCATCCTTATAGCATGTCGATTCCCAATCGTTTTGAGATGGAAGATACTCCCAGCGGCAGTGGCACAAGGTACGAGGATCCGGAGACGGGTTTTGTGATCGGCCTGTCTGGCTACGTCAACGTTAACGACGAAACTGCACACGAGATGTTTGTCGATGAGGACACCTCGGGTAAGGCCGACCTCTATACCGCGGAGGGCGACAACTGGTACGTGGTTTCGTGGCGCGAGGACGATACGATCATTTACGAAAAGACGATCGTCACGGATTCGACGATTGCCACGGCGCATTTGGAGTACTCGACCGCGAACCGCGACATGGGGTCGAAGAT
>CALGKS010000293.1 GCA_937930475.1 uncultured Collinsella sp.
GTGTTTCACATCGCGCCCCACGACGCTAGTTTAGTTTGGTGCCCGGTATCTGCGGCGCCTCTTTAAGCAGCGCTTTGAGCTCGTTCAAAATGGAAACAGGTTGTCGGTCGACGGCGTCCAGATGAAGCGTCGCCACGCGAAGGGGCGGCTGATATTCAAATGAGCCAAAGAGCACAGGCGACCCTAAGAACCGCTCGATTTCGTCTGCGAACGCGTCGGTCTCTTCGGAACCAAGATCGTCGAAAAGCGCCACGAACATCGGTCCGGTTGAGCGGAACAGGCAACCCTTGCCGCGTGAGCAGTCCATGAGGCAGGCGGCGCTTTCGGCCAAAACACGGTCACCCGCATCAAAGCCAAAGCGGGCATTGACCTGAGCGATATCGTCAATTTTAATGGCGACAAAGCCCACCTCGTGCGCCACGCGACGCATCTCGCCAATGGCGTTGACCAGGGCGTGGATATCGCCCAAGCCGGTCACGGAATCGGTCGAATCTGCCAAGCTTCGGTTGATGATAATGCCCACATACATGTTGGGCTCGGTATCGGTGGCGTCCAGGCGGTAGCCCGTACAGTCACAAAGCACGTATTTTCCGGTGGCGTCCATGACGCGATACTGCATGTAATGGAAGTGCCACGTGCCGTTTAGCACCATATCGAGCTCGGTGCGTACATTGTCGCGGTCTTCGGGGTGAACGCGGGCAAGCCACATGTCGACAGAGTTGTAGGGGTGTTGCGAGGGCAAACCGAAATCGCGCACGGCATTAACCGACCATTGCGATTCGCCGGTATCGAGGTTAAGGATAAACGGATAGCGCGTCTCGGAGCTCATGGAGATCGCTTGGAACACGCGGTCGTTGCAGGGAAGCTGATCGGCGATCGGGCGTTGCGACGCGTTGTCTTCTTTCGGTTGCTGCACGCGGTGCATGAGCTTGTAGCGATACATTTTTCGGTCGGCGTCCATGACCGTCTGGCGATGCGTATCGCCAGCAAGCGGGTCGACGCGCGAGCAGCCAAAACTAAAGCTCGCGATCATGGGCGCTTTGCCGTCCGATGTTGCCTCGATAAGATCGCTGCGTGTCCGCTCCAGGCGCCGCTCGAGCTCGGCTTCGTCTACCGTAGGAGACACGAGTACAAATTCGTCTCCGCCGATACGGAACAGCAGATCATCGTGCTTCATTGTTTCGGTGAGCACGCGGCAGATGCCCAGAATGTAGCGGTTGCCCTCGGCGTGGCCAAACGTATCGTTGCAATGCTTGAGGTGGTCGATGTCGATATAGGCGCAGGTGAAGGGGATGCCTTTGCGCCAGAGTTGATCGACGTGGCGGTCGAGCCCGCCACGGTTGCCAAGATTGGTGAGCGGATCGATATAGGCGCTGTGCTCAAGCAGCTGCCGTTCCTGCTTCAGGACGGCATACGTTTTTTGCATCTGTTCGCCAATGGCACGCAGCTCTGCGGGCAATGCCGAGACATCGATCTCGGCAGTTGAGACTCCGTTCGCAAGTCGTTGCAGATAGGCAATAATCGATTGCTCGCCCAGGCGATACGACTCGTTCATGATGTAAAACCTCCTTGGGCGAGACAATGGTTTGTATCATATCCCCAACTGCCTTTTAATGGGGATATAAGTTAGCCAATGGGGACAACGCGTCCCTCAACGGTAGCGGCCTGCATGTGAACGCATCAATCCTCGCCATCGCCATCGAGCAATGTCTCAAAATCTACCGCCGGCATGGGACGGTAGTAGAGGAAGCCCTGAGCGTAGCGGGCGCCCATCTGACGGAGCAGCTGAGCCTGTGCCTCCGTCTCGACGCCTTCGATCACAACGGGCAGATCGAGCGATTGCGCCATCCCGAGCATCGACGAAATGATTTGCGCGCTACGGCCTTGATCGCCGTCGACGGGCACAAACGTGCGGTCGAGTTTGATGACGTCGACGTTGACGTTTTTGAGCATCGCGAGCGTGGACTGGCCGGTGCCAAAATCGTCCATGTAGGTCGAGAAGCCGCGGGTGTGCAGGTCGGCCGTCAGTTTATCCACAGCCTCGGGCTCTCCGGTATAGGCAGTCTCGGTAATCTCGATGCGCATGAGCTCGGGCGATAGATTGTAGCTGGCGGCAAGCGCGCTCATATGCTCGGCGACATCGCAGGCAAGGATATCCACGCGCGACACATTAAGCGAGATCGGAACCACGCGAAGCCCCTGGTCAAGGCGCTTGCGCAGCCACAAGGCAACGCCCTGCCAAATATATTTGTCGAGCGTCACCACAAAACCGCTTTCCTCGAGCGTCGGGATAAAGGAAACGGGCGGAATGAGGGTGCCGTCATTACCAATCCAGCGCGTGAGCGCCTCGGCACCAACAATCTCGCCGGTTTCCATGTCCACCTGGGGCTGCAGGTAGTAGGTGATGCGATCGTTGGAGAGCGCATATTGGAACTCGGTGAGGGTGTTGTGAAACGCAACCTCGTGGGCGTACTCTTCGGGGCGGAAAACAGCGATGCGGTCTTTAAAGTCATTTTTGGCGCGACGGTTGGCATACATGGCCCTTGCCTGAGCGTCGATGGTGATTTCCTCACGGGGTTTGACGGGGTAGACGCCCATGGACGGCCAAAAACCCACGCCGTCGTCGTGCCTGGCAACCGCTTCGCGCACGCCGGCATAAATTCGATGAATCGTATCGCGGTCAAAGGGAGCAAGGATGCAAAAGTCGTCCATGCCCCAGTAGCCCGCAACGCCCATGCCCGCGTTCTCGATATCCTTAAGCACCGTGCCCACATCGGCAAGCACGCGGTCGCCCTCGGTTTGTCCGTGCCATTCGTTAAACAGGCGCATGTGTCCCATGTCGACGGTGGCAATGCACCATGCGCTGCCTTGTGCCGTCGACAGAAAGGCATTGGCGCGTCGCATAAACTCACTGGGGCGGTAGAGGCCGGTGAGCGGGTCGATGCGCTCGGCGATTGCGCCTTTGCGCTTGATTTCGGGAATGCAGGGACTGTCGTTGTGGAACGGTCCGTTTATGGCGCGAATGCGGCGGTCGAGTTCGTCCAAAACGGCCGGTGCCTGGTTAACAAGGCGCTCGTAGTAGACAGGCACGACCAGGCATGTGGGGGTGATGACGTCGCCGGCAATCTGGATGGGTTTTGAGACAACATGTTCCAAATCCCCAACGAGGTGATCGAAGGCATTGCGGTCAAAACTATCGGTAAGTACAACGAACTGCGCGCTGCGCGAGCGGAATACACGGCTTCTGCCGCGGATGAGCGAGAGCATGCGGCCGGCATACTCGGAAAGCATGGCATCGACGGCGTCGGCCCCATAGCGTTCATTGAGCTGCGTTGTACCGCGAACACGCACGGCGGCAAGGCCCATCCCGCGGTTATCGCGGCGGCAAGTATCAATGGCGCCGATCAACATGCGCTGGGTTCCAAGCCCTGTTGCGGGGTCAATCGTCTCGACCAGAGCGTGATTGACGAGTTCGCCAACGTAGAGCGAGGGCGTGTCTCCGTTTCCGTCGATGCGATAGCCTCGGACGCGACAAAGCACGTAATCGCCAGCAGCGTTGCGCACTCGATACTGCATGACGCGATAGTGCTTGGAGCCGTTGTAAATCTGGTTGATATCGTTGATATAGGCCTCGAGGTCATCGGGATGGACGCGCGTTTTCCAGTAATCGTGGCAGTTGTCCATATGCTCCGAAGGAAGACCGAAATCGCGCAAGGCGCCTTGTGACCAAAGGGTGCGATGCTTGTCCAAGTTCTCGATAAAGAAATATCGTCCCTCGTCAAGCATCGAGAAGGCGTCGAAGACACGGTCGCTGACTTCAAAATCGTCTGCATGAACTTGTTTGATATTGCGACGATCCAGGTGTACGGCATGGCGCAGCTTGTAGTCGTACATGCGGTGGTCGGCATCGAGCGTCATACGATCGGACGTTTCGCCCAGTTTTGGGTCGGCATGCGATACGCCATAGCTAAACGAGTGAGGCATCTCGGCGTCGTTGTTTTTGAGCAGCACCGAGCGGCAATGCTCAAGGCGCTCGGCAAGGTCGTCTTCGGTCGCGACGGTGGACAAGATTGCGAACTCGTCGCCACCCAGGCGAAACACCGCCTCGTCAACTTTGATATAGAGCTTAAGGTACAGGCTCACCTGCATAATGTAGCGGTTACCCTCGTCGTGACCGAAGGCGTCGTTGCAGTGCTTGAGGTTATCGATATCGATAAACGCCATGGTGACCGGCGTGCCCTGCTCCCAGAGCTCTTCCAACGAGCGGGTAAAGCCGCCGCGGTTGCCAAGGCCGGTAAGTTGGTCGGTAAAGGCTGTTCTTACCAGGTCTTCCGGGCGCTCGAACAGGTCTTGAACGATCTTTTCGAGCGTCTTTGTATAGGTGTTGGCTGTGTCCATATGTGAGTGGCTTTCTGGGGTCGAGATGGCTTGCGTCGGATGATCTTGTTGTTAATGGGACCTTCTGCGGTCTATGGACGCGTGGCCTTTCGTCCCCGCCTTGTTTCATCGATGGGCTAGATTGTTGTCTACTGTTTGGTTCTGTTGCCAAATGATACGAACATCATTATAGGGGCGTTTTTGTTTAAACAGCTCAGTCGTTAATAATAATCGCCGAGTGGTAGTGTTTAGTTTGCATCGGCAAATGTGACCGAGACGGTATATGTTGACGGGTATACTTGTTCCGTTCAAAAGCATGAGGACGGAGATGGTTGCATGGCACTACCGAGTAAGGCGCACACGGTGGGTCTGGCGCTCGAGGGCGGTGGCTACCGGGGCATGTATACGGCGGGCGTGCTCGACGTTTGGATGGAACATGGCCTGACCTGCGATCATATGGTGGGTGTCTCGGCAGGCGCCGCGTTTGGATACAACTTTAAGTCGCGCCAGATCGGCCGTGCCATCCGCTACAACAAGGCCTATTGCGACGATAAACGCTATGCGAGTGTGGCCAGCTGGCTGCGCACCGGTGACATGTTTAATGCCGAGTTTGCGTATCACGAGGTGCCTATCGAGCTCGACCCCATCGACTTGGATGCCTACCGCGCCAATCCCATGAGGTTTACGTGCGTATGCACCGATATCGAGACAGGCGAGGCTGTCTACCATGACCTGCCCTACGGTGACGAGCGTGATATTGAATGGATTCGTGCTTCGTCGGCGATTCCCGTGGCGACCAGGCCTGTTGCCATTGATGGGCATCGGTATTTGGATGGCGGCGTTGCGGATTCTATTCCCAGCGCCTGGCTGTTTGCACAGGGTTACGACCGCAATGTGGTGGTGCTGACGCAGCCGGCGGGTTTTGTAAAACAGGCCAATAGCCTGATGCCCATGCTGCGACGCGCGTTCTGTCGCTATCCAAAGTTTGTTGCAGCGCTTAGAGATCGACATGAGGTGTATAACGCCACGCTTGACGATCTTGCACGTCGTGAGGCCGCTGGTGAGATCTTTGTGGTGCGGCCGAGTGAATCGGTGAAAGTGCCGTCGTTGTGCCGCGAGCCCGATGAACTCGAGCGCATCTACCAGGTCGGTCGCCGCGATGCGGAGGCGACTTTGCCGGCGTTGGAGGCCTACCTAGCGGGGTAGGGGTTGCATACGGAAAGCGCATCCCGGAATGGAGGTCCAAACTGGGATGCGCTTTCCGCTCTAGAAGATATGAGACTGTGGATCAGCTGCTCGGCTTATGCCTATGCCTGCTGCCAGGTATCGACGAGCTCCTTGGCGGCGGCGTAGGGGTCGTCGGCACTGCAGACCGCGCTCACCACAAAGAAGCCATCGACGCCGGTTGCCTTGAGCTGCGGCAGGTCGACGGTCTTGACGCCGCCGCCCACCACGATGGGCACGGGGCTTGCCGCGTGGAGTGCGGCCAGGTCCTCAAAGCTCTTGGTGATGATGGAGCCGTCGGCCGCGCGTCCGCAGTCGCGCTTGGTCTCGGTCTCGTGGAGCGGGCCGATGCCCAGGTAGTCGACCAGGCTCATGTCGGCGGTTTTGACGTACTCGAGCATCTCCTCGCAACGGGCCGAAAGGCCCACGATGGCATCGGGGCCCAGAAGCTTGCGGCAGACCTCGACGGGAATGTCGCTCTGGCCCACGTGCACGCCGTCGACGGCAATGCCCTGCTCGCGCGCAGCAAGCACGCAGTCCAGACGGTCGTCGATTAACAGGGCGACCTGACCGGTCTTGCCAGCCTGTGCGATTGCCTGCGCGGCGTCGCCGGTCAGCGCAATGATCTCGCGGGCGCTTGCCACCTTGGAGCGCACCTGGATGCAGGTAAAGCCCGCGTCGAGTGCCTGGGCCACCACATCGCCCACGGGGCGCCCGAGGGTGTTTTCGGGGCCGAGTACCAGATAGGCCGAGATATCAAGGTTGTCGCGGATGCTCATCGTGCTTCCTCCTGCTTCTTGATCTGTGCTTCCATGCGCTCGAGCTTGCCGGTCATGGTGTCGGTAAATCCGGGCCGAATATCGGCTTTGAGCACGACTTCGGTGCGGATGCCCTTGCTCGCCAACACAAAGGTTGCGTCGCGCACGACCTGCATGACCTCGTCCCAGTCGCCCTCGATCTCGGTGAACATCGAGGTGGTGCGGTTGGGAAGGCCGCTCTCGCGAATGACGCGCACGACCTCGGCGACCTCGGCGGACAGCTCATCGCCGGTGCCGCATGGGGCGATGGCCACGGCGACGAGTGTGTTCATGCCGGCATTGGTTGCGGGCTCGGACATGGCTTATGCCTCCTCGAGTTCGAGTCGGTTATCGGCAATGTCTTGGGCGGTCGCGCGGTAGAGCTCGTCGATAAAGGCGACCTTAAAGCTTGCCGGGGCATCGGCGACGGCGGCGGCACGCGTGCCGGCGACGTTGTAGACGGCGGTACCGCAGACGGCTGCCGTAAACGGATCGGCAGCGCAGGCGTACACGGCCAGCACGCCGCCCTGCGAGCAGCCGCAGCCGGTGATCTTGGACATGAGCGGGCTGCCGCCGTGGGATTTGGCCACGGTCGTGCCGTCGGTAATCAGGTCGACTTCGCCCGAGACCACAACGGCGCCGCCGGTGTGGCGAGCGAGCGCCACGGCGGCATCGCGGGCGGCGTCGACCGTGTCGGTGGTATCGACGCCGCGCACGCGGCTCAGATCGGCTGCCTCGCCCTCAAGACCCCACAGGCCGGCGAGCGCAATGATCTCGGAGGCGTTGCCGCGTACGATGGCGGGCTTGTACTGCTTGAGCTCGTTTACCAGCTGGGTGCGCAGGCTACCGATGCCCAGACCCACCGGGTCGAGCACCCAGGGCTTGTCGGCGTCGTGTGCCGCCTTGGCTGCGCGGGGAATCGTCTGCTCGTAGATGGGGAAGAGCGTGCCCATGTTGAGGTAGATGGCGCCGCCGCCGGCAACGAGCGCCTCGCCCTCGTCGGGCAGGTAGACCATGGCGGCCGAACCGCCCACGGCGAGCTGCGCGTTGGCGACAAAGTCGATCGTCACCGTGTTGGTGATGGAGCCGGCCATCGGATTGGTGGCGCGAATCTCCTCCACGGCCTTGACCACATGTTGCTTAAGCTGTTCCGAATCGATCACTGCACATGCCTCCTTGGCATAGAAAAGGGGCGCTGTGCATAGACAGCGCCCCTGTAAAGGCGGCATGCTCCCTACGCCAGCATTAACTGACAGGTTCAAAGGATTGGGCCCATTGCCCTCTCAGCCTTGTGGTTTGCACCGCCGGCACTCCCGCATCGAATCTGTTGCTCCCTATACTAGCGCACCTGCCAAAAAGGGACAGGTTTATTTTGGCAGGTAGCAACAGGGGCTGCGTTTTCCCAGATAAAACCTGCCAAAATAAACCTGTCCCTTTTTGGCAGGTCGGTACAATAGACGGGATAAAGAATGACCGAGGGGACCCTATGATCAAACTTGTGCTGACCGATATGGACGATACGCTGATTCCTGCTGGGCAAGACGGCGCCAGCGACTATGCCATCGAGGGCATCCATGCCATGCAGGCGGCGGGTCTGCACTTTGGCCCGGTTTCGGGTCGCCAGCCGTCCGCGATGGGCTGGATGTTCAAAAATCGTTCCGAGTGTTTTTCGACTGGCGCGTTCTGTAACGGCCAGGTGATGTTTGTCGGCGGCGAAGTAGTCGCATCGCACGCAATCGACAACGACGCTCTGATGCGTTTGGCCGACTATCTGGAGCAAGAGACCGACGATACATTTCTAAAAGTCTATGGCCTGGGCGATGACTTTTGGGGCAACGATGCCTATTGCGTGACGAGTGATCCCGAGCGCGTTCGTCGCGCCATGGAGTCGGGCGGCAACGCATGGCTCAAAGGCGAAGAGGCTCCGTGCCGTCCCGTCGTCGATGAAGCGCCGGTGTTCAAGGCGAATATCTGGAGTGCCCGTTCGCGTGAGGAGCTCGCGGAGCTACGCGAGCGCGTTGCCGCTGAGGTGCCGGAACTCTCGCTTGTGTTTCCCAACAACCGAGTGCGCCTGTTTGACATCCTTCCAGCAGGTTGGGACAAGGGTTGCGCTGCGCTGGAGCTGGCGCGCGCTTTGGACCTGACGCCCGACGAGGTGGCCGTATTTGGCGATTCCGATAACGATTTGCCCATGATCGATGCCGTTCCCAACTCCGTTGCGGTCGCCAATGCCAACGAGGCTGTCACGGCTACCGCGCGCTGGCATATCGGCGCTGCGGCAGACGATGCGGTCGCCGGGGCTCTGCATCAGATTGCCGCCTGCGCCGCGACGGGGGAGATGCCGTCGTTTATGCGTCAGATGGACGCGACGGGTTTCGACGTCACGAACGTCTAGGGAGAAAGCCATGAAGCTCCAGCAGCTCAGATATGTCGTCAAAGTTGCCGAATGCGGCAGCATCACCGAGGCCTCGCGCCGGCTCTTTGTGTCGCAGCCTTCGATTACCGCATCGATCCGCGATCTCGAAAACGAGATGGGCGTGCACATCTTTGAGCGCACCAACAAGGGCGTCATTGTGTCCGAGGAGGGCGAGACCTTCTTGGGCTACGCGCGACAGGTGCTCGACCAGGCCGACCTGCTCGAAGGCAAGTACAAGGGCGCATCCGAGCAGGTGCCGCACTTTAGTGTGAGCTGCCAGCATTATTCCTTTGCCGTTAATGCGTTTGTCGATGTGATCCGCGAGTTCGATGCCGCGCGCTACGACTTTACCCTGCGCGAGGAGCAGACTCACGAGATTATCGAGGACGTCGCGCACATGAAAAGCGAACTGGGCATCCTGTACTTATCCGAGCATAACCGCGAGGTTATCGAGCGCATGCTGGCGGCCAACGAGCTCGTGTTCGAAGGGCTCTTCTGTGCCACGCCGCACGTTTTTGTGTGCGCCGACCATCCGCTGGCGGGCCGCTCCAGCGTGACGCTCGAGGACCTGGAGGACTATCCCTTCCTGTCCTACGAGCAGGGCAGCTACAACTCGTTTTACTATTCCGAGGAACTGACCTCGACGTTTGAGCGCCGCAAGAATATCCGCGTGCGTGACCGTGCGACACTGTTCAACCTGGCTATGGGCCTTAACGGCTACACGGTGTGTTCGGGTGTGATCAGCCATGAGCTTAACGGCCCCGGTATCATCTCGATTCCGCTCGATGTGGACGAGTACATGGAGATCGGCATCATCACGCGCAAAAATACGACGCTCACGCGCTACGGCCAGGCGTATATCGACGCGATTCGTCAGCATATCTAGTCTTTTGAGCGGTGTCGGGCTTGGGCTTGGCGCCGCTCAATTTGCCGCCGACGGTCCAGGATAGGGCCTGATTTCGAGCCACATGTCCCATTAACCGGCGCCCTCTCGCACTACCATCAAAGTGACCCGCTATGCGAGGGGAGGTCGCCGTGGATCGGATATATACCGATAGCTGGCGTTTCCCCATGCCACTTATGTGCACGGCATTTGAGCCCGGGACGCTCGACAAAACCCTCGACGTGATGCTCAAAGATGACTATGGCGTTATCGCGCGTGCCGAGGCGCACTACTATCGCGGTTGCCCCGATGAGGCACGACGCCTGGCGGAGCCGTACTTGCTGTCGGACGACCATTCGCTTCGTCTTTCGGCATGCCTGTTGTGCGCCTATGCAAATCTGTCACTGAATCGCGCATTGGCGGCGCGTCGCTGTCTTGCGTACCTCGAGGAGACGGGGAAGGGCCAAGGGGCGGCAAAGGATCCACGCGCTCAGGCCTCGTATATGCTGCTCGCGGCCAGCGCGTGCGTGCTGCTGCATTTTCCCTCGCCGGTGTCACGCAGCGAATTTGATTCGTATGCATCGCTGCTGCCCGAGGGGCTGCGCCTGTTTGCAACCTACGCGCTGGCACACCGTTCCTATCTTGATGGCGATTACGGGCGCTGCGTGGGGATGGCGGAGAATGCCCTGTCGATGAAGCAGGAAAGCTATCCCATCCCTGAGGTCTTCTTGCATCTGATCGCTGCCGTTGGGTGGATCAACCAGCGTGAGGCTGACCGTGCGAACATTCACTTTATGCGTGCGTGGCAGATTGCGCAGCCCGATGGCTTGATCGAGATCGTCGGCGAGCATCACGGGCTTTTGCAGGGCGTTTTGGAATCATGTCTAAAGAAAGATCATCCGCTGGAGTTCGCGGAGATCATTAAAGTTACCGAGCGCTTTAGCCGCGGCTGGCGTCGCGTGCACAATCCGGGTGCGGGCGCCACCGTTGCCGAAAGCCTGACCACGACGGAGTTTGCCATTGCCATGCTGGCCTGTCGCGGCTGGACCAACGATGAGATTGCCGCTCACATGGGTATCTCGCGCGGCACGGTAAAGAATCGCCTGTCGAACACCTACGCCAAGCTTGGCATAACGAGTCGCGCCGCGCTGAAACAGTTTGTATTGCTGTAAGCGACCGGCGAGTGGTTTTGTTTTGAGTGGACAATCGAATCGGATCGTTCAAACGCGGCGCGGCCGCCGGTGGGAGGTCCGGCGGCCGCTTACCATGGGGCGGTGCGCGTTCGTGTTGATCGAGCGTGCGAGGTTTGGAGCTACGAGCGCTTGCGGCTGGTAAAGATGCCGGCGACGACGGCTGCCACGCCTGTGATGGCGGCGGCAACAACGCCCATAACGGAAGCGTCACCCGTGGTTGCGAGCGTGCCCTTGGTGTCGACATGCTTGATGGTCGCGGCGGCGGTCGTTACCTTAGGCTTCGATTCGGGCTTTGCCTGGGGCGTTTCCACCGGAACGATGACGGCGCGCTTGGCGATGGCGTCGCTATCCAGATCCGTGATGACGTCGTTTGCGGTGCCGATGGTCTGGCCGCGCTGATAAGGGGCATCGACGGGATTGGTGTCAACGAAATGCACGTCGCAAATACGTCCACCGTTGGGTGTTTCGATAATGCTGTCGACGATATTGATCGTGCCGGCAATGCTGCCGTCTGCGCTATTCACCACGGCCAGGATGGCAGCGGTGTTGCCTTCTGCCGTCACGCGGCTGCGTGTGATGGAGATGGTCGCAGGCGTGAGGCCATCTTCGGTGAGAGCGAAGATACCATACGTATGAGCGTTCACGTCTGGGTCAACTACGACAATGTCGCCATTGGTGATGGGCGGTAGGGGCTGGTTGCCTCCATCGTAGTTGATGTAGTGGGCAATGGCCTCGACGGTCGAGTCGCTGATAAAGATGCGCCCGCCAGGTCCGCCGGTGTCCCAATTGTGCGTGAAGATTCCTGAGGCGTTTTCGCCCTCGGCATAGGCGTGAACGAATGAGCCGTTTTTAATGGTGATGTCGCCCTCGTCGGTGAAGATGGCGGTGGGGCTGTCTTCGCGCGCTGGGTACGCATACGCTCGTACGGTCGCCGCATCAATGGTCAGGCCGTCGAAGGCATATATACCGCTACCGAATCCCTGAGCCGTTAGCGTGCTGTTGGATACCGTGAGGGTTTCTTTGGCGACGATGCCGCAATCCTGCTCGGAACTCGTGTCGACGGTGCCGCCACCGGTTATGGTTATATCGCCGTCGGCAAGGATGCCCTCGGCACGCGTGCCCTTGGCGGTGACGGTTCCGCTCGTATCAATCGAAAGGTCATTTTGGGTATATATGCCGCTGACGTCGCCCGTGGCGTTAACGGTGCCTGTTCCGCTGATCGTCATATCGCCCTCGGAATACAGGGCGTTACCTTCGGCGGTTGCCGTCAGGGTGCCCGTTCCGGAGATGTTGAGCTCGGCGCTCTCGTTGGTGACGTCTTCGACAGAAATGCCGTTGCCGTATTCGTTGGCAACCGTATTGTTGCCCTCGTAGTTCACGTTGAGCTTGCCGCCGGCAGCGATGCCTCCGCCGTTATAACCATTGAGCGTCATATCGTCGGCGCCGTCCCAGGCCCACGTGCTGCCGTCACCGGCCGCGGCACCGGCGTTATAGGTGGTGCCGCCGACCTCGACCCACTCAGCTGCAAACGAAACGCTCGGCATGAGCAGCGAGCTCACGGTAAGTGCGCAGGTCAGGCCGCAAACGATACGGCGGGTCACGCGACGCCAGCTGCCACAGGTGAGAACGGTGCGCTGGCGCACGGGGGTCTCGGCGTAATGGAGTCCTGCGGCGCGATCAGTGTGGCGCGTGGGGGTCGTAAACGTGGTCATGGTCGCTCCTATCTCTCGCGTGGCCTTGTGCGGTCATCACTAAGCGTATGGTCGATAGGGCAAAGCTGCTAGTGCCATATGGACACGAAAATGGCTATTTGAACTGGCGGATATGGGATAGTTTGGCTCGCGGGTCCGTTGGTGTGCATATAGAAGTTTCCTATATCAAACCAATACAAACGCATATTTTACGATGGCGGTAAGAGCGCTCATACTCTCTCTCAATAAAGCAATCAATTGCAAGGGAGACATCTATGAGTGCTTTAACCACGCTGAACGCGCCGTTTCGCGCCGATATCGTCGGCAGTTTTCTTCGTCCGCAGGCCGTAAGGGACGCCCGCCCTGCCTATGCGGCAGGCACGCTTGACGCCGAGGGGCTTAAGGCCGTCGAGGACGAGGCCATTCGCGATTTGGTGGCAAAGCAAAAGGCCGCTGGCCTGCAGGTGATTACTGATGGCGAGTTTCGCCGCAGTTACTGGCACCTCGACTTTATGTGGGGACTCAACGGCATTGAACGCCGTACCTCGCGTACGGGCTATATGTTCCACGACGAGGAGACCACGGCCGATACCGCCGTGGTGACCGGCCCCATCAGCGGCGAGAACCACCCCTTCGTCGAGCACTTTAAGTTTGTCAAGGCACTTGAGGGCGAGGGCCACGTTGCACGCCAGACCATCCCGGCGCCTATCCAGACGTTCTCTGAGGTCACGCTCGATCGCTGCGACGGCCAGCAGGAGAGCCTGCACGCTGTCTATAAGACCGATGGGGAACTTGCCGACGCCATTGCAGCTGCTTATCGCACGGTGATTGCCGACCTGTACGCTGCAGGCTGCCGCAACATCCAGTTTGATGACTGCACCTGGGGTATCTACTGCGATACCGATTTTGTCGCCAAAACCGGCATGAGCCCGGTCGACCTGCAAAAGGTAAGCGAGCTGGGCGTGGCGCTCAACAACGCAGCCATCGAGGGCAAGCCCGACGACCTGGTCATTAACACGCATGTATGCCGCGGCAACTACCACTCCACCTACGCTTTTGAGGGCGGCTACGACCCCATCGCGCCGTACCTGTTTGCAAACGAGGATGTTGACGCATTTTACCTGGAGTTCGATACGCCGCGCGCCGGTGGTTTTGAGCCGCTGAAGTATGTTGCCCCCGGCAAGAAGGTCGTGTTGGGCCTGGTGACCACCAAGGCCGCTGAGCTTGAGGACGAGGATGCCATCGTCGAGCGTATTCACGAGGCTGCAAAGTATGTTCCGCTCGAGAACCTATATCTGTCGCCCCAGTGTGGCTTTGCCAGCTGTGAGATTGGCAACAAGCTGACCGAGGACGAGCAGTGGGCAAAGATTGCGCTGGTTAGGCGCATTGCCGAGCGCGTTTGGAAGTAGCAGTACCGTTTGCGGGGACGGTGCGTGCGGGGCGACATATATCACGTACAATGGTTCGGATCGTATCGTTCGGGCAGGTAATCCGCTATGCTCGAGCGCCCTTCCATTTTGAAAGGACTCTCATGTCCCAGTCCTCGACGCCCGCTGTCGCCGATGCCATCTACGACGCATCGTCGCTCGGCCGCCCGCGCATGTTTTTGCTCGGTCTGCAGCATCTGTTTGCCATGTTTGGCGCCACGGTGCTGGTGCCTGTGCTCACTGGTCTCTCGGTTTCGGCAACGCTATTGTTTGCCGGCTTGGGCACGCTGCTCTTCCACTTCCTGTCGCGTGGCAAGGTGCCCGCATTTCTAGGTTCTTCGTTTGCCTTCATCGCGGGCTATGCCGCCATCGCGCCTAACGGTGAGGCCGAGCTTTTGCCCTATGCGTGCCTGGGCGTTGCCTGCGCCGGCCTGCTCTATCCGGTGCTGGCGGCGCTCTTCCGCGCGTTTGGCGCCAAGCGCGTTATGCGCTTCTTTCCGCCGGTGGTGACCGGCCCCATCGTCATTTCCATCGGCCTGATCTTGGCAAGCTCTGCCATCGCCAACTGCCAGACCAATTGGCTTGTGGCCGTTATCGCTGTGGCCGTTATCGTCATCTGCAACATTTGGGGCCGCGGCATGGTCAAGATTGTGCCGATTTTGCTGGGCGTTGTGGTGAGCTATGCCGTTGCGACTGCGCTGGGCGAGGTCGATTTTTCGGGCGTCGCAGCTGCTCCCTGGGTTGGTTTGCCCATCGTGTGGGATAACACCGTGTTTGCGCTCTTTGGGGCGCAGCTCGATAGCAGTCTTGCCACGACGGCCATCATCACCATCATGCCGCTGGCCTTTGCGACCATGATCGAGCATATCGGTGATATCTCCGCTATCGGCTCCACCTGCGAGCGCAACTACATTGCCGATCCTGGTCTGCATCGCACGCTGCTCGGCGATGGTCTCGCCACGATTCTGGCTTCTCTCTTTGGCGCTCCGGCCAACACCACGTATGGCGAGAATACCGGTGTGCTCGCCCTGACGCGCGTGTTCGACCCGCGCGTAATCCGCATTGCCGCGTGTTGCGCCATCGTGCTTTCGTTCTGCCCCAAGTTTGCTCCGGTGATTGCCGCCATGCCGGCGTGCGTTATCGGCGGTGTGTCGCTCGTGCTCTACGGCATGATCAGCGCTGTGGGTGTTCGCAACCTCATCGAGAACCAGGTCGATTTCCAGAACAACCGCAACGTGCTGGTGGCCGCGCTGGTGCTCGTGCTTTCGCTCGGCATTGCCTATAGCACCGCCGGAGCTATCGTGTTGGAGCTGGGCGGCGTGACCATTTCGCTGTCCGGCATTGCCGTGGGCTCGCTGGTTGGCATCGTGCTCAACGCGATTCTGCCGGGTAACGACTTCGAGTTCGACGTTTCTGAGCTTGAGGAGACTGTCGAGTAGTAGTTGTGTTCAGCTAAATCAAAAATATGGCGCCCATGCGTACGCGTGGGCGCCATTTTTAATGCGTCAGTATCCAGTGTATGCCGCGGGCCATGCGCAAGTCGGTTTGGGCAAAGTGATTGCCGGGGTTGAGCTCCATCGTTGTTGGAATGCCGCGCTCGATGAGTAGCTCTTCCATTGCGCGCGTGTCGTCGAGTACGTGCCTCATCATGCGGTTGGGTGTCTTGGTTTCCTTTTTGCCGAGTGACAGATAGACGGCTTGCGGGCTGCCGGCAAAAGGGGCCGTGCTGGCGCGATCGACAAAGTCGGGAAACCATAGCGACCCCGATGCGCTCGCCGCGCGGCCAAAGACATCGGTTTGCCAGAGGGCCCAAAGCGAAAAGAGGCCCGCCAGCGAATAACCGGCAATGCCACGCCAAACAGGTGGCTGAGGAAGCGACGACTCCACCTGGGGGATTATCTGATTCAGCAGCTCATCAAGAAAACCGGCGGCTTGGCCGCCGAAAGGTTCGGCATCGCGTACGGTCCCGTCGCATGCCCAGGGGCTCAGCTCGCGATTCCAATCGAGCCCGCCAATGGCGACAAGAGTAAAAGGCGGGCAGTCGAGCTCTCGGCAGCGCCCGTAAACCTCGCTGCCGTTGCCCATGACCACGGGAAGGTAGATGACGGGCACACCTTCCGCATGCTCTGAATGAACGGTTATCTGCTTTTGCGATTCCAAGGCAGGCTTCTCTCGGTGGTGTGATATCGGCAGCCCCAATTGTCGCACGCCAGCGTATGCCGGTTGGACAGCATCAAGAACATTCGCGCGCGTCGTGCGGGCGCAAACAGAAAACGCCACCGCCGGAGGGGAGCTCGGCGGTGGCGTTGCTAAACGGTGTACAGGCTAGCACTTCTGTGGGCGCCGTCCCGTGCGTTAAAGGCCAAAGACGTCTATGAGCGCTTGCGGCTCACCACGGCGCCTGTGGCGATGGCGGCTGTTCCCGCAAGGGCGGCTGCCACGATGGCTGCGCTCGAGGCGTCGCCGGTTGCCGCGAGCTTGCCGGTAGTCTTGGCTTTCGTGGTTGAAGCCGCAACGGCCTTGGTCGGCTTTGAGCCCTCAGGCTTGGGGTTCTGCTTGGACTCCGCGGGCTTGCTTTCTGCGGGCTTGGTCTCGTCGGGCTTGGGGTCTTCCGGCTTGGCTACCTCGGGAGGCGCGATGACCATGCTCTTGGCGACAGCTTCGTTATAGGGGGAGTCGATCACAGCGTCGCCCGTGCCGATGGCTTGGCCTGCCTCGTAGATGCCGTCACGGAGCTTGCGATAGTCAATGACCTTGCCGCCTTCGGGCGTCTGGATGGCGGCGTTCTCAATCTTGATGGTGCCGATTGTCTTGCCGTCAGCGCTCATGGCACGGGCAAAGATTGCCGCTGTATCTCCTTCGGCCGTTACCTTGCTGCGGATGATCGAGATGACTGCGGGTGTGACGCCCTCGCTGGTCTGGGCGATGATGCCGATGTTCTCGCCTTGGGGTTCGCGCCTCGTCTCGCCATCTTGGTTTTCGCTGTAGGGGATGGGGCCGTCGCCGTTTTCGACATAGCGGGCTATGGCCTTGACAACGGAGTCGCTGATGTAGATGTGGCCGCCCTTCTCGTTGGGTCGATCGTTTCTGGTGGAGAATGCAGCCGAAACCTCGCCTTCCGCAAACGCGTCCACGGTGGAGCCGTTCTTGACGACGAT
>CALGKS010000294.1 GCA_937930475.1 uncultured Collinsella sp.
TCCGTACATGTGCGGATGAATGTGGGAAGCGTTCGGATGAAGTTGATAATCAAGGCACGAGGGTCGAGCTTGAGTCCGTCGACGTCTCGGGGCTTCCTCTGTACCTGAGGGGGTTATACTCCTTTGAGCGGTGGACCGCCTTCGGCGTGCCGTTCGTCATGGCCTCCCCCCACGAGAGCCCGACGGTGAAGACTATGGCGAAGCACCGCAACGCGCTGGAGACGGCTCTGGGGATTCCCGCGGCTTTCTCCCTCGAGAGTGCCACGGGCTACAGGGTCGAGCGGATGCTCGAAGCTGGCCTCCCCTTCGTGGCCTCAGGCAAGCAGGTGTACCTGCCGTTCCTGGGAATCGCGCTGAATAGCGGCAAGGGCCTTGCGAGCGACCGTCAGCTGGCGGGCGTCGAGACGCTCTCGCCCCAAGCGCAGCGTCTCGCACTCATGGCGCTCTACGGTGATCTCGATGGAACAAACGTCACCAGGGCGGCAAGCATTCTCACAACAACAAAGATGACCGCCTCACGCGCTTTCGACGAACTCGCGGCCGTAGACCCCTCGATCGTCTCGAACGAGGGGCGCCGACGGGTGCTGCGCCCCGATTGCAACAAGATGGCGCTATGGCGGCGGCTGGAGCCGCACATGGCAAGCCCGGTTGTAAGGGAGCATCGTCTGGCCTACATACCCGATGTGGACCTTCCGCCAGGAGGAGTCTCGGCGCTGTGTGAGCTCTCGATGCTGCAGGACGACCCCTGGCCGACTTTCACCGCGACCAAAGCGCAAGAGCGCGTCTTGGGACTGGCGGGTGGCGCACGCGACGCTGGATTCGATGAATCAGAGGTGCCCGCGTGCGTAGTGCAGGTACTACGCTACGAGCCCGAGCCAGCACCCGGGTGTGCTGTCGACCCGCTTTCCGCCATTCTGTCCCTTCCCGATGACATGAAGGATGACCCGCGCGTCGCGGGCGAGATCGAGTATGTTTTGAATCGAGTGCTTGGGGTTGATTATGAGGGGAATCGATAAGTTCCGGGAGCGCTTCGCGGGCCATGAGAGTGAATACGTCCTAATCGGCGGCGGTGCATGCGATCTACTATTCGGCGAGGTCGGGCAGGACTTCAGGGCAACGAAAGATCTCGATCTGGTCCTTCTGGTGGAGGCACTGACACCTGAGTTCGGCCGCGTCTTCTGGGACTTCGTCCGGGAAGGCGGGTACGAGAACAGGCAAAAGAGTGGCGGTAAGCCGCAGTTCTACCGGTTTTCTAAGCCGAAGGACCCAGCCTTTCCTGTAATGCTGGAATTATTTGCGCGCGCCGATATCAACTTGCGCGACGGGGATTCCGGTCTCATGCCGATACACATCGACGACGAGGTTTCCAGCCTTTCTGCGATTCTGTTGGACGAGGAATACTACAAACTGCTTGTCGAGAACAGGGCGTCGGCCGGCGGAATCGCCGTCCTGGCGGTCGAGGGGCTGACCCCCTTCAAGGCAAAGGCGTGGCTCGACCTGTCCGCAAAGAGGGCGGATGGTCAGGCCGTCGACGAAAAGAGCGTGAAGAAACACCGCAATGATGTCAGCCGCCTTGCGACTTTGCTCACGGGCAAAGAGCGTCCCACCATGAGTGAGGGAGTCCGTGCTGACATGAGACGCTTCATGGAGGCCTACGAGTCAGACCCCGTTGACCCCAAGGCGATTAAAATCAAGGGTATCGGAACGCAACAGATCGTAGAGGTGCTGAAGGACGTCTACTTGCGATAGCTCGAGCTTACGACGCACTGTCCACCAATGTGGGCAATAGGGCAGCTCATTGTTCAGTCGCTCATGAGGCGCCATTTCTAGAAGTGCGGTTATGTTTGTAAAAAAGCAGGTTGTGCTCGGCGGTTATTAATTATTCCCGCACTTTCGGAAACTAGGCGCATCAGCAGCGGCGTGCGGTGGCGAGGAGTGCTGTTCCTAGCAGGGAGAGCATTGCGGACACGGCAATCCAGTGGCTGTCGGCGGTCTTGGGGAGCGTGGAGGACGCGCCGCTCGCGCTGGCCTTGGACCTTGACGGCTTTGAAACGGTGGTTTTGGTAACGGTTGTGTTGGTCATTTCGACGGCAGGCTTTACCGCGGGCCCCTCGCCAGGTTCGGGCACAGGGGCGGAATCGACCCCGACGCCCCGCATCTCGCCGCTGGGTGTATCGGTCTTCCCTACCGGCGCCGTGGCGCCCTCGGGTTCAACGACCACATGCGTCGCCGTCGTTCCATTGGCATCCACCACGCCGCCTGCGCCAAAGGCTCCGCCGGCAGGCGCCGCAAAGCGCGCGGACGCAAGC
>CALGKS010000295.1 GCA_937930475.1 uncultured Collinsella sp.
GTGCCAAGGTCTCGGGCAGCGTGTCAAAGAAGACGAGCTACCTGGTCGCCGGCCCCAAGGCAGGCTCCAAGCTCACCAAGGCCGAGCAGCTGGGTGTACCCGTGCTGGACGAGGACGCGCTCGAGCAGACCCTGGCGACTGGTCAGGTGCCCCAGGCTTAGCGCATTGATAGCCTAATTGAAGAACCGCCCGGGAAGCATGATGCCTTCCGGGCGGTTCTTACTTTGCTGGGGAAACCGGCACCGTGATCTGCGTCACATAGGTCGCGGGATCGTCGCTGATGATGTCATCGATCAGGGCAATCTCGCGCGATGGACCGGCGGGCGTCAGGTTATGTTCGCGCATATATCCGAGCAGCTGCTCATAGCGCGGGCCCGCTTGCCCGTGCGTGCCGCGGAAGCTTATGGTCAGGCAGCGCGCGGCGGGTCGTGTCTCGACGTCGCCCAAGTACTCATCGGTGTCATCGAGCAGCAGAAAGACCTCGTCGTAGCCGTTAAAGTCGCCGGCTGCGAGACGCTTGGCGCTGATCCCAACGCCCAAGTTGCCCAGAAAGACAAAGGTCTCGTGCTGGCCCTTCTGCAGCTGACGAATCTGCCACTCCAGCGCATAGGCGTCGGTAGGGTTGACGCGTTCGCGCAACACGGCACAGCGAAGCTCGGGCGCATCGATTGTGCAAATGGTATCGAGCTCGGTGTTCAAGGCATCGTGCGGCAGCGCAAGTCGGTTATCGATCTTGCGCGACACGCGCTCCAGCTCGCGGCGCTTGCGCTCGATGAGCTCCTGCTGCTGAGCCAGCTGTCGCTGCATGAGGTCCACATCGCGCGTGGTCACAAACTCGCGGATTTGTGCGAGCGACAAGTCGAGAACGCGCAGGTGGCTGATGGTGTTGAGGGTGGAGAGCTGCCGAGATCCGTAGTAGCGGTATCCACTCGTCGAATCGATGTGCGCCGGGTCCAGCAATCCCATCTGCTCGTAATGGCGCAACGTGCCCACACTCAGGTTGAACAAGCGCGCCACCTCGCCAATGCGGAGCAGACCCTCGGTATGTTCAGTTGGCGAGTCGGTCATGGGACCGCTCCTTTCGGTAAAAAGCAGGGGAGAAGTGCCAGACCTGCGTTGCCCCGCTACGCCATCAGCTTGTCAAAAGCCCCGCGACGGTTGAGCACGGTAAACGCCACGACGCAAATGATCGCCGACAGAATCGAGCCGCAGGGCGAGGCGATGCCCATGGGGAACAGCGTGTTGGGAAAGGCGTTCGACAGCAGCCACGCGCCCGGCACGCGAATGAGCGCCACCGCCAGCACGTTGTGCGCAAAGCCGATATAGCTCTTGCCGTACGCGGCGAAAAAGCCGCTAAAGCAAATGTGGATACCGGCAAAGATTGCGTCGAAGATGTAGCTGCGCATATAACCGGCGCCGGCCGCGACCACTGCGGCGTCCTTGGCAAAGAAGCCGATAAACGCCGGCGCCACCAGCCACATGAGCGCCGTGATCAGGCAGCCATACACCAACGAGATGCTCATGGCATCCTTGAGCACCTGGCGCGCGCGGCCGCCCTTGCCCGCGCCGACATTTTGCGCCGTGAGCGCGCTGACGGTGGCGCCCATGGAGCTCGGCACAATGAACAAGAAGCTGATCATCTTTTCGACGAGGCC
>CALGKS010000296.1 GCA_937930475.1 uncultured Collinsella sp.
CCCAGCGAAGGTCTGGGCGTCGCCATGGGTCGGGAGGTCTTGGTGCCCATCGCCGGCTTGGGCGTCACCGAAGGACGCGGAGCCGGACGACTCGTCTTTTTAGAAGCGGGGCGTCCTCCCAGCTGCGAGCCGACGACCGGGCGCTTGGCAGGACGAACGGGCCCAACAGACTTGGAGGGCATGGCGGGCTTATGTTGAGGCTGGGCAGGTGCGCCGGAACGCCCTCCGGCGCGGCGGAAGGTTGGTTTCGATGCTCTAGAAGCCGAGGAATTTAACTTCCGGTCTGAGCTCGATGCCATACGCCTCCCTCACCTTTCCGTGCACATGCCTGATAACCGCGGCCACGTCATCGGCCGAGGCGGTTCCGTTATTAACGATAAAATTAGCGTGTACGGGCGAAACTTCCGCACCGCCAACCGAAAAACCCTTTAATCCACAATCCTCAATCAACTTGCCCACGCTTGCGTCGGGCGGGTTGCGAAAGACCGATCCGCAGGATGCACGACCCATGGGCTGCGTGCGCTTGCGCCGCGTCAGGTACCGCTCCATGCGCTCGCGAATGTCGGCCTTGGGCGCGGGCTTGAGTTTAAGCACGCACTCGAGAATGATCTCGTTACGCGGCAGGCTGCACTCGCGATACCCCCAAGCGATCTCGGACCCTGCATAGTGCTTAATACCGGACGCCGGATCAAACGTGACCACGTCCTCGATAAGGGAGCCGATCCACTCGGTCCGCGAGCCTGCGTTCATGGACACGGCGCCGCCGACCGAACCGGGAATACCGACCGCGAACTCAAGGCCCGAAAGCCCACGCGACAAGGCGTCGTTGACCAAACGCGCGAACATCACGCCCGCACCAACGGTCAGCGTGCAGCCGTCCTCGGCAACAACCGTGCGCTGAAACTCACGTCCCAGCGAAATAACGGCGCCGCGATAACCGGCATCGGCAACAAGCAGATTGGACCCCTTGCCGATAATCACCCACGGCACCTGCTCGCGGTCGAGCACCGCCACGGCGCGACGCAGGGCATGGTAGCTATGGCACGTCACAAAGAGGTCGGCCTTGCCACCGATACGATAGCTTGTATGGCGTGCAAGACGTTCGTCCTCGACCACGTCCGTGTCGATCATGCCCGAAAGCGCCATGACGGCGTTAAACAGACCCATAGAGGTTAAGCGTCTTTCTTGGCAGTCAGATACTCGATGAACTCGGGGCCGACGGTCGTAACGTCGCCGGCACCCATGGTGAGCAGCAGGTCGCCCTCGCCCACGAGCTTCTCAAGCTCCTGGTTGAGCTCAAGACGGCTGGAGCAGTACACGACCTCCTTACCGGGGTGCTTGGCGCGCACGGTATCGGCGAGCATCTTGGAGGTAACGCCCGGGATGGGCATCTCACCAGCCGAGAACACATCGATCAGCAGCAGCTTATCGGCGTTGGCAAAGGCATCGGCAAAGTCATCGCACAGAGCCTGCAGGCGCGAATAGCGGTGCGGCTGGAACACGACATCGACATGTTTGTAGCCCAGCGAAGAGGCAGCAGCGAGCGTCGCCTTGATCTCGGTGGGATGGTGGCCGTAATCGTCAACCACCGTGATGCCGTCGATATCGCCCACGTGGGTAAAGCGACGGCGGACGCCCTCAAAGCTCGAAAGTGCCTTAGCGGCGGCGTCGATATCGAGGCCCAGGACATGGGCGACGGTCAAGACGGCCGTGGCGTTGAGCATGTTGTGACGACCGGGGTTGCTCTTAATCTCGACAGCGTGCTCGGTGCCGTCCTCAAAGCGAACGATAAAGTCGCTCTGGATGCCCTTGACATCCGGATGTACGCAGACGATGTCGTTGTTCTCGGCAAAGCCATAGGAAAGCACATGACGGCCCGTCGACTTGGCGAGCTCGACCAGATGCGGATCCTCGCCGCAAACGATGACGGTGCCGTCCTCGCCCACCAGCCCCATAAACTTAGCAAAGGTGGCCTCGATCTCCTCGATGCCCGAGTAGTGATCGAGATGGTCGGCCTCGACGTTGGTCACGATGACCACGTTGGGGTTCAGGAACAGGAACGAGCTGTCGGACTCATCGGCCTCGGCGACAAAGTAGTCACCCGAGCCGTTCTTGCCGTTGGTGTCGTAGCCCTCGACGATGCCGCCGATCAAAAAGCTGGGGTCCAGACCCATGCGATCGAGCATCGTGGCGCACATCGAAGACGTCGTGGTCTTGCCGTGCGTGCCGGCGACGGCGACGGTGGTGTAGCCATGGCCCAGAGCCGAGAGCATCTTGGCGCGAGGCCACACGGGAATACCGAGCTCGCGGGCACGCACGAGCTCGGGGTTGGACTCGGGAATAGCGGTGGAGACAACAACCACGTCGGGCTTGACCTCGTCGATCGTCGCAGCCTCGTGGCCCACGTGGACCTTCACGCCGGCGCGGGTAAGCTGGCGAATATAGCGCGACGTCTTAAGGTCGGAGCCGGTAACGGTATAACCGCGCTCGTGCAGGACGAGGGCGATGCCGCTCATGCCGGCGCCACCGATACCGATAAAGTGGGCGCTCTTGAACTCGGGCGCGGAGGTTGCAGTCTGGGAATCAGCCATGTGCTCGTGTACTCCTTGCGTAAACACTGCCTGTAACCCGTTAACTGTACCGCACCTACCGCATCCGCGCGAGGGCGACCGGCGATATCCCGTCTAACTAACGCAATCCCTCTACCGCGTCGGCCAAAAGTGCGGCGGCACGGTCCTGGGCCAAGCCGCGCGCCGCCTGACGCATGGCATCACGTGCCGCAGCGTCATCGATCAGGTGCAGCAGCTCGTCGGCAAAGGCAGGGACATCGATATCGGCATCGGCGAAAAGCACGCCGGCACCGGCATCGACCAGGTAACGCGCATTCGTGGTCTGGTGGTCGGCCGTCGCGTGCGGATACGGCACGAGTACCGAGGGCACGGCAAGCGCGGCGATCTCGGCCACGCTCGAGGCACCGGAACGCGAGAGCACCAGATCGGCCGCAGCCAGCATATCGCCCATGTTGTCGATGTAGGGCTGGACACGATAGCGCTTCGCCTCCTCGGGCGTCAGCGCCAAAGCGCGCTCGGTCTCCTCAAAGCCGTCGGCACCCGTCGAATGCAAAACATAGAGATTCTCACGCGAAAGCAGCTCGTTTTTGAGCGAAGCCACGCGCTCATTAAGATGCTGGGCACCGAGTGAACCACCAAAGACGAGCAGAAGCGTCGCGTCCTCGGGCACACCGAGCGTCTTGCGACCGCGGGCGCGATCGCCCTCGATCACCGAACGACGCACAGGATTGCCCGTCATGAGCACATGGTCGGGGTCGCCCTCACGCTCAAAGACCGCGCGGGCCGCAGGTACCGAAATGCACACGCGGGCGGCATGTGAGTTCATCATCTTATTGGCCAGACCCGGAACAGAGTTCTGCTCGTGCAGCAGATACGGAACGCCGGCGCCCTTGCACCAACCCAGCAGCGGGACCTCAACGTAAGCACCAAAGCCGATAGCGGCATCGGGCTTACCGACCTTCGAGAAGTGACGGGCAAGCGCGCGCTTCGCCTTGTTGACGCGCCACAGCGAGGTCAGCGCCGTCCAGGGACGGGAGCGATCGAAGCCCGTGACCGTGATGGGCACAAAATCGAATCCTGCCTCGGGAACCAGACGGCCCTCGAGCTTGCGCGATTGGCCCACGAACACAACGTGATGACCGCGGTCACGCAGCTCCTCGGCCAAGGCGAGCGCGGGGTTGATATGTCCTGCCGTGCCGCCGGCTGCAATAGCAACGGTCATCTTATCGGTCATGGTAATCCCTTCGTACACGCGGCCCCTGGTCATCGGTGCGCAAACGCGCCGACGGGTCCGAATTCAAATCGATTCGATTATATCCGCCGCCCGCATTGCGAGGAGTGGGGCGCTGCGGACGACCTTGCGGCGCCGTTCGCTGACGCGGACGGGCCGCCGGCTCGGGCGCAGAGCCATCCAGGACGGTAAAGCCGTTACGCGAAGATCGCTCGCCGCGCACGTGGGGCACGCCGGCGGTACTCTCATCCATAACGGCAAAGCTCTCGCGGCGACGGTCGTACTCATCGCGACGGGCGCTCTCATACGAAACGCGCAGGACCAGACCGGCGAGCATAAGCGACACGATGATCGACGAGCCGCCGTAGCTAATAAACGGCAGCGGCTTGCCCGTCATGGGAAACACATTGAGAATGCCCAGCGCGTTGATCAAAAACTGCACCGCAAGGATGACCGCGGAACCCGATGCCATAAGTGCTCCGCGACGGTCGGTCGCCTGCTCGGCAATGCGAAACGCCGAGTAGATCAGCATCGCAAACACCAAGAAGAACAGCACGGTTCCGATAAAGCCAACTTCCTCGCCGATGATAGCCAAGATGTAGTCGTTATGCGCCTCGGGCAAATACGAGTACTTCATGGTTGAGTTGCCGATACCGCGACCGAACAGGCCGCCCGAGGCAAACGCCATGATGGCAAGCGTGGCCTGATAGCCGTCACCATATTCGTCTGCCCAAGGATTCCAAGCAACCTCGACACGCGTCATGCGATACGGCTCGGCGATAAGGGCGATCGCAATGACGGCGATGCCGGCAACGACCGTCCAAACGATATATTTGGGGTCCAATCCCGCAAACAACGCCATGCACATAAGGGTCAGCAAGATGATCAGAACGGTGCCAAAATCGGGCTGAACAAAAATCAGAAAGAGCGAAATGCCCAGGTAGGCACCCATCTTGCGAAGAAACTCGTTGATGTTGCCGCCGGGCGAAAAGATGCGGTCGAGCATGATGGCCGAATACGCGATGGCGAACGGCTTTAAAAACTCAGACGGCTGGAACTGAATACCGGCGATGTTGAGCCAGCGCGTGGCGCCACGACTGCCGCTACCCATAAAGAACACCAGAACCAGTAGCCCTATCATGCCCATGAGGAAGATCCTGAGCACGTCTTCCCCAAACCAACCGTCCGGCAAGACGCGCACGATGGCAACCATAGCCAGCACGCCAACTCCGGCAAACACGGCTTGTCGAAACAGGAAAAACGTCGCCGTACCATTCTCATGCAGTGCCTCGACCGAAGATGCCGAGTACACCATCAGCAAGCCGAAGCAAACCAAGCTAAACAAGCAAGCCATAAATATCAAACGGGGGCGCATGATGCGGGCGGGGACGCCGGCAATATAGCGCTCACCGAACGTCTGCCCGCCACGTCCGGAACGCGGCGTGCTACGCAGCGAGGAAGCACGGTCCGAGTCGGGCCTCCTCATATCACTTCGGGGGCTCTCCTCTCTCACCGGCAACCCCTATTCCGTTTGCGATTTCGCTGCTGCGGCAAGCTGGGCCACGTAGTCCTTAAACACGCGACCGCGCTCCTCGTAGCCCGAGAACTCATCAAATGAAGAGCAGGCGGGCGAAAGCAGGATCACGTCGCCGCGGCTCGAGAGCGAGCGGGCAACGTCAACGGCATCGCGCAGATCATCGGCCTGGGCGATATCCACGTCACCATCGACATCGGCCTCGTCCATGGCGGCGGTAAAGCGCTCGCGCGCATCGCCAAAGCAAACGACCGAGCGCACGTTGTCCATAACGACGCGGGCAAAGTCCGCAAGCGGCGTACCCTTATCGTGGCCGCCGAGCAGCAAGATCACATCGTCGTCGGGAAACGCCGTCAGGGCCTTTTCGACCGCATCGGTGTTCGTTGCCTTGGAATCGTTGACGTAGCGCACGCCATCGATCTCGCCACAGGGCTCAACGCGGTGTTCGAGCGGCTGGAACGATGCCAATCCGCGGCAAATGCCCTCGGGATCGGCACCGACGGCCAGAGCAGCCGTGGCGGCACATAGGGCATTGATGACATTGTGGTGGCCCGAAATCTTGAGCTCGGACGTGGCGACAAGCTGAGTCTCGACGCCCTTCAGGCGAACGACCATCTTGCCGTCGCGCACAAAGGCGGCGTCTGCACCACTGGGCTCGTCAAAAGCGACCTTGCAGATGCGGCGACCCGGTGTGTAGATGTACTCATCGAACTCATGGATGCCGGCATCCTCAACGTCGATAACCACGAGGTCGTCATCGACCATATTCTCGAACAACTTGATCTTGGCAAGCGCATAGTTCTTGTGGCTCTTGTGCCAGCCCAGGTGGTCGGGCGTGATGTTGAGCAGCACCGCCACGCGAGGATGAAGCTCGGCGGTCGTAGCAATCTGATAACTCGACAGCTCGGCCACAAACCACTCATTGTGTGCGCGGCCGTCGATCTCGTTCACCGGCGGCTCGCCGATATTGCCGACGGCCACGCTGGCTTCACCGGCGGCCTTGAGCAGATAATCTGTCAGCGACGTGGTAGTTGTCTTGCCGTTGGTGCCCGTGATGGCGATCCAATTTTGGGGAGACAGGCGATAGGCAAACTCGGGCTCGCCCATAATCTGAGCGGCATGCTCACGCCCAGCCTTAAAGAAGGCCGAAAACTCCGAGATACCAGGGCATGTCACGCACACGTCATAGGCATCCTCGACCTGCTCGGTGCCGTAGACAAACGACGCGCCCTGCGCCTCGAGCGCACGCGTGGCGTCATTGGGCTCGGAGCTACCGCCGCCATACACGGTCGTGGCGCTCACGCGCTCGGGGTGAGCCAACGCCCAACGGGCGACATCGAGACCGGATTTACCCTGCCCCAAAACAAGCAGGCTAAAGACATCAGCAAGAGGCATGAAAGACCACTATCCCAACTGGAAGAACAGGGCGAGGCCAACGGCGCCAAA
>CALGKS010000297.1 GCA_937930475.1 uncultured Collinsella sp.
CGTGATCGCTATGTTGGTTCTGTTCGTTTGCATAGAACCGCCCTAGAACAAACTGCTCGCACGGGACAGGTAGACCCGCTTGATGACCGAAACGACAACAAGGTACAGCACACTGAGCAGTGCGACGACGCCCAAATACCACGCCGGTAAAGCGGCAAGACCGATCAGTTGCACCGCCGGACCCAGTGCGAGTAAGGCAGACGCGACAAGCATGATGCCGACCATCATCGCGAGCAAACGGCGCGGGCGATCAGCCCCGCGAACGCATCGTGTTCGCAAGACCAAAAGCACCAGCGACTCGGTCCATGCGCACTCCAGCAGCCAACCTGCTTGGAACATGGCAATAAAGGCCGCCCTACCCGCGGCGTCCAACGCCATAAAAGATGCACCGCATACGGCGGGGCACACGCCAAAGAACAAAATGGCAAAGGTGATGATGTCAAAGGCCGAGCTCGCAAAGCCAAAATGGAGCATAAAGCCACCCAGGCCCTTGCCCGACCATGCCTTGGGGCGAGCAATCTCCTCGCCGTCAACGTTATCCCACGACAACGCCAGGCAGGTCGCGTCGTAAAGCAAGTTGAGCAAAAGCAGCTGAGTAGCGGTCGCCGGCACAAAGGGCAAGAAGATGCTGGCGGCAGCCACCGAACAAATATTGCCAAAGTTAGAACTCGACGCGATGCGGATGTACTTGGAGGCATTGGCAAACGAGGCCCTGCCCTCGCTGACGCCCTCGGCAACCACGCCCAAGTCGCGCTCGAGCAGTACCAAGTCGGCTACCTTCTTGGATTCGGCCGCCGCCGAGTCCACCACGATGCCGACGTCTGCTGACGTGAGCGCGGGCACGTCGTTCACGCCGTCGCCGATATAGCCGACGGCATGGCCCGAAAGCCGGATGAGCCCTACGATACGCGCCTTTTGCGCGGGCGTGAGCTCGGCAAAGACGCGAGTCTGCCCCACCTGGATAAGCGCCTCGGACTCCTCCATGGCATCGAGCATGGCACCCGTGATGACGTTACCGGCGGGAATCCCAAGGCGTTTACAGGTAGAACGAGCGACCGACGCCGAATCACCGGTCAGCACGCGCACCTCGACAGACAGGTCGGAAAGTGAGCGAATGGCAGCGTGGGCGCTAGCCTTTGGTCGGTCGAAGAAGCCCAGAAAACCGCACAGCACCAGACCGTCCCAACCCGCCGACGTCGTGCTGTAGGCGACGGCGAGCACCTTGATGCCATCGGCACGCATATCCTCGGCAACCTCGTAGGCGCTCTGGCGCCCTTCTTCATTCATGGGAACGAGCTCGCCTTTAAAGCTCGCCCAGTCGCAATGTGCGCAAACGCTTTCGACCTCGCCCTTAACGATGGTCAGGCGACTGTCGGGACGAGCAGGCAGCCCCAGACACCCAAGTGCCCCCGGTGTGGTGCCGAACTTAACGCCCGACGCCTTGACAACGTGATCAAAGGGATCGGACGCATACAGGGTAAATGCATGGCCAAGATCTTTGGCAGCAAGGCGAAGCTCGGGTGCGGCACACGCATCGGCAATAGCCCGGTTAAGTTGATTGGCGACGGTCCCCTGATTCATACTCTCGAGATACGCCAAGTTGAGGGTCTGCTCGCTCTCGTTGCCCAGGATATCGGTGTAGTACTCAAGCACCGCGACATCTTCTGTCAGCGTTCCCGTCTTGTCCACGCACACTACGTCCATGGAGCCCAGCGACTCCATGGCATCGACGTTCTTAACGATGACTTGCTTGTTTTTGAGACGACGGGCGCTGCCCGACAGACAGACGCTCGTAACGACTGGAAGCATTTCGGGAACCAGACCAACGGCCGTTCCCAAAGCAAACAGCAGCGCTTGCGCCCAGTCGCCCAACACGACGCCACGAATCGTAATGACAAACGGCAACACAATCAGCATGCACTTGACTAAAGCCGCGCAAATGCTCTTGGCCCCAACATTAAACTGCGTGGCAGGGCGGGCGCGCCGGCACGGCACGGCCTCATCCTTGTCGGCACATGCAAGAACGGTTGCCGAGGCCTTGCCATCAACAATAGTCGTCCCTGCGCGAACGGTCTCGCCCTCCCGCTTTGCGGTCTGGCCACTCTCGCCTGTAAGCGATGACTCGGAAACAAGAATGTGATTGCCCTGGGCAAGAATCGCATCGACCGGGCAGAGCATGCCAGCGTACAAGCGAATCACATCGCCAGGCACAAGCCGGTCGGCATTGACTTGAACCCAGCATGCGTCAACACGCTTCCAAACGGCCGCATGGCTCGCCCTCAGCATATGGCGATTGAAGGTGCGCATAGCCTCATTTTCATAGAACAGACGCACCAAGCCGCCGACCAGCCACATTGCAAACAACACAGTAGGCGCGAACACCCCCGTCTGGCCCTGCGCCTGCGGAACGACATCGACCAAAAAAGCCAAACCGGCCAGCGCAAGCAACAGGGACGAGAACGGATTGAAAAATGATTTTTTAATCATCAGAGCCTCTTTCTAGCATGGATTCGATTGTATCCGAGGCATATACCGGTATCCCCGCCCCACTCCTTGCGACTTCCTTGCTTTTACATGCAACACATGTGACACAGGAACGGCCCCTTTGCCTTATTCCTTGATTTCCGGTTACCGCACACAAAGAACAAACGCCTGCTAATCATTTACGCTCAGGGACATGCGTACGCCACAGACGGAAAACGATGGGGATCGAGGGCTTCGCGCAGCAGCTCACCGAACATGACAAGAAGTGCATCCAGTGATACTGCACATACCCAAAATCGCAGCAACTGTCCTCGTCATGGCGTTCGCAGTATGTCTGCTGAGGCTGCCACTCCGCATGACCAACGACATCGTATTTCGCCAAAAGGGTTTCCAGCCAGCGGGAATGTATTCCGCAATCACACTCCCCGCAATCGCACTCACCATCTTTTGCTAATGCGCCCTTGCACCGCGCTTTGGGATGCAGGACAAACAGTGAAAGGAGCTGCAAGCAGGTTTACACTCTAGCTGCTGCTCTCAAACGCCGTCTACATCTCGAGGTCTAATACTTTTCCCGAGAAGTGAACGGCTGTATTTGGGCCCCCGAAACATCGACATTTTTAGACGTTAAAACCGCAGGATTCGACTGGCAAAACCGCAGGAAATTGCACGCCAAAAGTGCCGATGCTTCGGGGGTCCGTTTTCACTCGTTCACTTCTCGGGAAAAGTATTTGACATCGATTTCGCAAGGGCCCCAATATGGCAAAGGGGCAGTCTCCTGCCGCATAACGAGGCGCCCTATTGTCACTGGCAGAATCCATCCGAGGACTGTAAGGGGCACGCATTCCATAAGAGTTGAATCCAACAGCTAAAACCGATTCCACATGCATGAAAACGCGCTCGGTATCAGGCAAAAAGCAGTGATGGCAAGGAGAGACGTCCCATTGCGACGGGCGCGAAAAGCATCCTTGCCAACGCCCAGGCAGCGCATCGTATGCTCGGCAGGACCATCTGGCAAGCCGACATGGCAAACCCATCGAGCTGCCATGACACTTTAGCCGCATGACCATGCACTCATCGATGGCGAGATTCTCTATACTGAGTCACATATGACGGTATCGCGCCAAAGGAGAACGCCGTGACCACGTCGCAGATATCCCTGCTCGCGCTCATCTCGGTTGGAGGCATCGGCATCCTGCTTATCGGAATGAGCACGCTCATGAAAGCCGCCGCCCGCAGGAAAGCCAAGGCCTGCACCGCTATGATCATGGGAACGGTCATTGACCACCGCTTTATGGGCGAAGGCAGAATGTATCCCGTTTTGGAGTACACCGTCGACGGCACGCGGTACCACGTGAGAAAACAATTCCGCGGCGTAAAGACCAAAAGCTTGTCGGGACTCCCCGTCCGCACGCAAAGCGCGGCGTACGAAGACGCCAAGGGCTGGTTGCACGTACAGACAGGACCCATCGCACGCCTAGATACTCTCGCAGAGCAGCTTTGGCCCCTCGGCAGCCAAATGACTGTGCACTACAACCCCAGCAGCCCAGACAAGAGCTATGTCGAGCGCCCTATCGTGGGCGACTTTGCCACGCTGATGTTTAACATCGCGGGTATCTTGCTCATCGCGCTGAGTATTTTGCTCTATGTTCTTATCCAGCGCTAGCTCAGACTGATACATCCCGCGCGCCGCGCGCCGTAATGACCGCCACGACACCAAGGACCAGCTATGGCAACACTCTCCGAACAAGAACGTAAGCGCATCCAGCGATACTGCATTTGCCCCAAGGTTGCCGGCGCGGCGCTTGCCATGGCATTCGTGCTGCCCTTATCGATCATTCCTTTCGAAATGGTCGACGACATCGTCTTCCATCACGAAGGCTTCCAAGAGACAGGCATGATGACCGCCTTGGTGCTCACCGCCATCGAGCTCGTTATATTCTGCTACTGCGCTCTCGCCCCGCGCTTTGGCATGCGTGGCAAGCAGTGGAAGGAAATGCAGCGCCGGCTCGCCGTCGAGCAGAGCGAGAAAGACCGCTCGGCACAGATCGCAGGCGTTGTTGGCACGCAGGCCGCCGCGCGCCTGCTCAAGAACAGCGACAACGAGACCGCGCGCAACCTGGGCGGCGCGGCAGAAGTCGCCGCTGCCGTAGGCGCCGTCGCCACCGCGGCAGACGTGCTTACCGAGAGCTTCGCCAACGCGAAGGCTATGGCAGAGGCCTGTGGCGTGTCTGTCCCCCGTGCAAAGAAGTGGGTCGTCGCGCTTGTGGCGCTGCCCCTCGCGATCGTATGCGGCGCCTATATCCCGCAGCTGGCGCAGGGAAACATCGAGATGCAGGAGAACGCCGCGGCCGCGGCCGAGCAGATCGCCATCGCACGCAAGGCATTAGAGCCCTCATGCGAGTACGTGTCCGCCGATGACCCCTACGAGCGATATCAAGATTACGGCTATCACGTCCGCGGTTATCTGCACGACGGCGACTCCGATACCCAAAAGACCTATACGTACATGGATTTTGACAACAAGGGAACGCTCACGGAAGTGAGCTACGCGGCAGAGATTGACCCCGACGCGAGCCTCGAGGACAACCTTGCCCGTATCGAGCTCGACCTTGACGCGCTTTCCTCTGTTGTCCAAACCATAGGCGTCAAGACCGCAAGCCCCGAGCTCCTAGCACCGCAGGAGCTCCCCGAAGAGTTTAGGCAGGCTTTTTTGAACGGCTCGCTCTACGAGAGAGTCTCTATCAGGACGAGTGACGACCCCATCAAAGCGTATTACTCGTTTGACACGGATCCCGAGGACGAGTTTGACGAGTACACCCATCCAACCATCCGCATCACGCTGATGGGCAGAACAAGCTAGGCGCAGGAGAGAAATGTGACAAGGGGACTGTCCTTTTGTCACATTATTCGGAGCGTAGGGCCTCCACGGGGTCTTTCTTGGATGCGCTGCGGGCCGGCAGCAGGCCAGCGACAACCGTCAGCAACACCGAAATCGCGATGAGCACCAGCGCATCCTGCACGGGCAGGCTCATCAGATTGGGGACCTGTTTGACCGCAAGCGCCCAGGCATTGACCGGAAAACTCACGAGCACCACGACGACGATGGCGAAGACGCCAGCAATGAGGCCTTCGATGAAAGTCTCGGCGTTGAACACGTTGGCCACATTGCGCTTCGACGCGCCGATCGCGCGCAGGATGCCAATCTCCTTTTTACGTTCCAGTACGCTGATGTAGGTGATGATGCCGATCATGATGGAGCTGACGACCAAGCTGATGCTCACAAATGCGATGAGCACCAAGCTGATGGTGTTCACGATGTCGGTCACCGAACCCATGATGATGCCCATGTAGTCGGTGTACGAGATTGCCTGCTCATCGTGGCCAGCGGCTTTGACCTGCTTGTTGTACGCGTCGATGTGATCGAGCACGCGCTCCTTGGCCTCAAAGTCGCGCGGGAAAATCTTGACCGAGATGGGGTCTGCCTCGTCCGCATAGCCCAACGTGGTCAGATTGTTGTCGTAGGTGAGCTTCGACGCCTTGGCATAGCTCATCATGAGCGAACTCAGGTCCTCGGCGTCCATGTTGAAATGGATGGCACGCGCAAAGGCGCTCGCATCCACACGCATAGCGCTCGCCAGGTTGGCAAAACTCGATGACATCTGCGTCGCCATCTGGCCCATGAGCCCTGCCGCGCCCGCCTTGAGCTGGGACGATACCGTCGACGCTATCTGCTCGCTGATTGCCTTCATCACCTGATCCATAGCCTGCTGCAGATACGGAGCCAGCTGCTTTTGCACATAGTCGGTCATCGCCTGCTGCAGGCGCTCGGCTAGGGCATCGCCGCCCAGCGCCTTGAGCTGAGCCAGGCATCGCTGGGCTGCGGCATCATTCTCAAGATACGCCGAGAATGCGGCGGCAAGCTTTGACGCGTCTTTAAGATCTTCGGGCGTCAGGGCCTTAAACTGATCAGACTGCAAAAAGCCCTCAAACAGCTGGTTGGCTAGTGTTCCCGCCTGCTGCATTTGCTCGAGCGTAAGTTCCAGACCGTCAAAGATACCCGAGAAATCGGGGGCCGGCGCTTTGGCCATGATGTCACTAAAGTCGATGTCCTTACCAACGCCCGAAAGGTCAATGTTCAGCCCGGACAAATCGATACCAGAAAGGTCGACACCGCCCGCCGCGCCCGAGAGCGCAGATGCATCGAACGAGAACGCACTTTTGAGCGTCGCCTCGTCCACGCTGAACATACTGCCCAGATCCACGCCCTGCTTGGCCTCGCCTTGCAGCTCGTCGAAGGTTTTGCCCGTAAAGACATCCGTCTCGGGGTGGACAAGCTGCTCCTGCACGATCTGCGAATCGGCGGCGCGCTTCATAAGCTGGCAAGTCAGCGCATGCGTATAGGCAATGCCCGGAGTCAATGCGCTCGCGTTGGCCGTCTCGTTGGGTCGCACCACGCCCACAATGCGCACGTCAATACCGTCGGCAACCTTGGCCGCCATAAAGTCGGCATCGCCAGACATGTCAGTCCACATGCCGGTCTCTTCGTTTTTGCGATAGGCATCGGACGGAGACAGCACCTTAAACGTCGTGGACAGCGCATCGTCGTAGGTAAAGTCGGTGCCGGCCTTGGGCGTCTCGACCTTGCCGTCGGCCGTCATGGCACTGTTAACCAGGTCGTTGAGCTCATCGATATCCAGCGCACCGATGCTGTAGAGCGTGTAGTCACCCACCGTGCCGCGGCTCGAAAGCACCATCACGGCCTCGTTGGCAGACGTAGGCCAATGGCCGGCAACGACATCGTACTGGCTGTCGAGCAGGCTCTGGTCGTCAATCATCTCGTTAAAGACCGAGGTTCCCATGGAATCCATGCTCACCGTTGCCGCCGAACTTGCGCCGCCGCTCATGGCCTCGGTCATAGCGTTGGGCACCAGCCGGACAGGCTTCTCATCGCCCTTGCCCGCACGATAGACAACCGGCGTCACGCCGTAGCCGTACTGGATAGCGTTGACCTCTTTATTGATACCGTCGCCGTCGTCGTCAAGCCATGCCTTAAAGCTTGTCATATCGTTAGATTTAACACTTGCGAACATGTCCTTTACGGCTGTGACCACAGGGATCTTGTCGGTTCCCTTAGCTTTGCCACCGGTAGCGTCATCGGACGAGCCCTCGCCCTTGGACGCCTCCTCATCGGTAGCCCCATGGCCGCCCATCATGGACGACAGGTCGTAGTCTTGTTTGGAAATCGTCAGCGGGTAGCTCGAGAGCGTGTCCTCCTCGACCTTTTTGATGTAGTCGTTTACGCCGTTGGACAGCGCCAGGATCGCCGCAATGCCGATAATGCCAATCGAGCCCGCAAAGGCCGTCATGGCCGTGCGACCCTTCTTGGTCATGAGGTTTCGGGCAGAAAGCCCCAGCGCCGTCACAAAGCTCATCGAGGTTTTGCGCGTGGGCTTGGCCTCGCGACGCGCGGCCTCGGCAGCATCAAAGGGATCTGAATCGTCGGTGATCTTGCCGTCCGCCAGGGTGACGATGCGCGTGGCGTACTTGTACGCCAGCTCGGGATTGTGCGTGACCATGATGACCAGACGGTCGCGCGCAACGTCCTTGAGCAAATCCATGACCTGCACGGATGTCGTTGAGTCCAAGGCGCCGGTCGGCTCGTCAGCCAGCACAATCTCGGGATCGTTGATCAGGGCGCGGGCAATAGCCACGCGCTGCATCTGGCCGCCCGATAGCTGGCTCGGGCGCTTGTTAACGTGCTCGCCCAGACCGACTGCCTCAAGCGCCTTGCGTGCACGCTGGCGGCGCTCGGCATGCCCCACGCCCGTGAGCGTAAGCGCCAATTCCACGTTTTCCAAAATGGTCTGATGCGGAATGAGGTTGTAGCTCTGAAACACAAAGCCAATGCGATTGTTTCTGTAGGCATCCCAATCGCGGTCGCTGAAGTCCTTGGTCGAGATGCCATCGATCAACAGGTCGCCGGAATCGAAATGGTCGAGTCCACCAATGACGTTGAGCATCGTAGTTTTACCCGAACCCGAGGGACCCAGGATGGCTACAAACTCGTTATCGCGAAAAGACAGGCTTACGCTGTCGAGCGCTACCTGCGTAAACGACTGCGTAACGTACCTTTTGCAAATATCTCTGAGATCCAGCATGGACGGCAACCTCTCTCGCGCGGGCGCGCTCGCCCGCTCCCCCGCCGTTCACGTTCGGCGCGCTTGTCCTACTCTATCCTCATTTTTGGCCGATACCAGTGAGGAATGTAACGAACCGCGCCAAAAAACGAACGGGACAGCACGCCGCATGGCGCACCATCCCGCATATAACATCCCCGATGTGACAAAGAGGCTGTCACTTTGTCACATTCCAATGCGCGCTACTTTTCGAGCCCGCACGGCATAACGTTAGCGCTGCCGCGGCGAGCCTCAGTCACGGCTGCAAAGAAGCGATAGCCGCCCGAGAAGTTAAAGCACTCAAAGCCATGCTGCGCCAAAATGCGGCAAGCAATGTAGCTGCGAATGCCGCTCTGGCAAATTACGTAGACCGGCTTGGCCCGGTCGAGCTCGCCCAGGCGATTGCGCAGATCATCGACGGGAATGTTTACGAAACCATCGATATGCCCGCGCTCATACTCCCCTTCCGTACGAACATCGAGCAGCTGCACGCTGCCATCGCGTGGCAAGTTGGGCTCATCCTCCCAATGCCACTGCGCCAGTATGCCGCGATTGAGGTTCTCGATCATAAAGCCCGCCATATTGACGGGATCCTTCGCCGATGAGTACGGCGGCGCGTATGCTAGGTCCAAATCCTTAAGCCTATCGCCGCGCATGCCTGCCTGGATGGCAGTCGCCAGAACGTCGATACACTTGTCCACACCATCGATGCCCACGATTTGCGCACCCAGCAGGCGCAATCCCTGCTTCTCGAAGATAACCTTCATGGTCATGGGCGTTGCACCCGGATAATAACCCGCATGCGAACCGGGCGACAGGACCACGCTGTCGCAGTCAATTCCCGCCGCGTGTGCTGCCTTTTCGGATAGTCCCGTGCTTGCCGCCGTCAAGTCGAATACCTTGATAATCGATGAGCCCAACGATCCGCGGTAGCAGCTGTCCATGCCGGCTATGACATCGGCAACGACACGCCCCTGCTTGTTGGCGGGGCCGGCGAGCGAAATGACCGCGTCCTCGCCGGTCACCTGATGCGTGACCTGCGCGGCATCGCCCACGGCATACACGTCGGCAGCAGAGGTCTCCATGCGGTCGTTGACCACAATAGCCCCCTTGATGCCCAGTTCGAGCCCCGCCTCTTGCGCCAGATGGCTCTCAGGTGCCACGCCAATGGCAAGCAGCACCATATCGGCTCCGATAGGGTCATCGCCCGCAACATGGGTGACAACGCGGCCATCAACTTCCTCAAAACCTGTCACATCGGCCTTGAGGCGCAGATCAATACCGTGCTCACGCACCTCGGTATGCAAAAGGGTCGCCATGTCGTAATCCAGGTTGTTCATAAGCTGGACGGGACGCTGCAGAAGGGTCACCTGGAGCCCTAGCTCGCACAGATTCTCCGCCGTCTCGACGCCAATGAAGCCGCCGCCGATCACGACGGCACTGCTCGGTCGCCGCTCTCGAACATAGCTGTGAATACGCAGCGTGTCCTCAACGGTGCGTAGGCTAAAGATTTTATCCGAGTCGATGCCCGGCAACGCAGGGCGAATCGGCTTTGCACCCGGCGACAGGATGAGCTTGTCATACGTCTCGACAAATTCCTCGCCCGTCAGCATATTGCGAACCTCGACCGTATGCGAATCGGGATGGATGGCAAACACCTCGTGACTCGTCTTGACCGCAATGCGAAAGCGATCCCAAAAGCCCTTGGGAGACTGCAGCGTCAATGCACTCTCTTCTTCTATCACGCCGCCAATGTAGTACGGAAGCCCACAGTTGGCATACGATACAAAACCCGTGCGCTCAAAGATGACAATTTGGGCCTGCTCGTCGAGCCTGCGCAAACGTGCCGCCGCCGATGCGCCGCCCGCGACGCCTCCAACGATAACCACCTTCATAGCTAACGCACCACCTTTCCCGTATAGCCGCTTATGCCGCCGATATTCTTGACACTGCCATACCCAGAACGCTTAAGAAAACTCACAGCTTGGTTGCTTCGCGCACCACTCAGGCAATGCACGAAAAGCTGCGTGCCCTTGTCTGGATACAGCTCAAGCACCTGGTTGATACGATCGAGCGGAACGTTGACGCTGCCCGGAATGTGGCCCTGTCCATACTCGTCAGCACTCCTCACGTCGAGCAGCACCGCCCCCTTAGAAGCCTTCCATTCATGGACGCCCACATTCATGTCCGGTCCTGCAAACAAATCAAACAATCCCATAGCGCACTCCTTTGCTGGTTGCTTTGGGCAAGTATGCCAAGGCACTGCGGTCGCGTTCTGTGACCAAGTCACCAAACGGAAAATATGTTGCCGACGGCAGATACAGCTGCGCGGTAGGTCTAGGCCAACCGTGCCAACCCATCTACATCACGCACGATAATCCGTCCGCGCCTAACCTCGATGAGCCCGTCCTGCGCAAGACGGCTCAGAGCGCGCGTCACCGCTTCGCGCGCAGAGTTGATGTCGCGTGCAAGCTCGTCTTGCGTTACGGCAACTTCTGCTGTGCCCGCAACTCGGCAATGCTCGAGCACGTAGCTGGCGACGCGCTGATCGAGACGCTTAAAGAGCATCTGCTGCAGCACGCATACCACCTGGGAGTAGCGCTTCACCTCAACCTGGAGCATAAAGGCCTTAACGTAGACATTATCGCGGGCGAGCTGGACGCACACGCTCGCAGGCACCACCAAAAGCGATGACCTGCGTGCTGCAACCACCATGGTGTCAAATGAAATCTGCTCGATAACGCACGAGGCCGTGGTGACACAGCACTCTCCGCAGCCAACCCTAAACAGCGTGACCTCCTTGCCTTCCTCGGAAAGCAGGCTCACGCGAATGTCACCTTCGATAATAAAGATAATGCCGGTGCAAGAATTTCCGCTGCTACCGATTATCTGCCCGGCATCAAAGGATCGCAGCGACGAGCGCTCTGCCACGAGCGTCTGCTCATCGGATGTAAGTTGTCCCCAAAACGGCAACCGCTCGACCATGCTGCCGACCATAGCCGCCCCCTTTCGACGTATACCCATGATGCTACCCCGAAGCAGAAAAAAAGAGTCGCTGTTTCCAGCGACTCCCCTTCAGTTGCCTGTCCCACGAATCTACTGTTCGCTCTTCGCGAGTGCTTGATCGATCAGTTTATTGAGCGCCTCGCGCTGCTCAGCGGAGTTGATGCCGCCCATGATCGGCTCTCCCACAATGTTACCGTTCTGGTCGATCACGTACGTGGTCGGGAACGAGTACAGGTTGGAGGTGAACTTGCCGGCCTCGCTATCCGACTTGAACCAGATGTTCTTGTACGTCACGCCCTTCTTGGAAAGTACGTCCTTGGCGTCTGCCACCTCGTCTTTGTTGCCATCGAGCGTAAAGGAATTAACGCCCACGACCTGGCCGCCCTTCTCGGCAAGCTCCTTGTTGAGCTTCTCCAGATCGCCCAGCTCTCCCACGCACGGCTTGCAGGTGGTAAACCAGAAGTTCATGACGGTGACCTTGTTCTTGGAGAACAGCTCGTCGCTGTTTACATCGTTGCCGTCCAAGTCCTTGCCCTTAAAGCTGGGGAACTTCGTCTCCCCGCTCTCGCCGTTGGTCATGCCTGCGGTCGAGGCATCGACGCTCTCTCCCTCGCCGGGCGTGCTGCCACATCCGGGAAACTCCTTCTCCAGCGCCATGAGCTTATCCTCGATCTCCTTGACCTGCTGCGCGCCGGCCTTAAGCGTCTTGAGCTCGTCAGCCGTAAACTGATCCTTGGCGCCCTCGATGGTATCAAGCAAAAAGTCGCCGTAGTTCTTGCCGTCCTCAATCATGGGAGTGTCTTTGTTGGCCGCAAGAAACACCTTTTCCCATAGGGCGTTATCGCTCGCAAAGATCTCGTTTTCCTTTTGCAGCAGCTGCTGGTACAGCTCGGCCGCCTCCTCGGCGCTCGACGGCTTTTGTGCCACAAGCTCGGCGATTTGCGTATCGCCGCTCGTGGCATCCTTTGCGTCGCCCTTGGGGGCAGAGCACGCTGCGAGAGTCAGCGCCAGCACGGGCAGCATCAACAAGGCCGCAATTTTTGACAGTTTCATGGTTCCTCCGTTTATATCGAAGCTTATATAGATACCTATTTGTTTTCGCAGGCTTGCGCGGGCTGCGCGGGTTTGTCGCCCGTCACACCCAGCCCGTAGCGAAAGCTAATGGCATCGACGGGGCATGCGCCCACGCATTTGCCGCAACGAATGCACTCGGCATGGTTGGGCGTACGCGTAACGTCCACGTCCATCTGACACACTTTGGCGCACTTACCGCACGAGACGCATTTGCACTGGTCAACCTGAATCCCCAGCAACGACACCTTGTTCATGAGTGCATAAAACGCACCGAGGGGGCAAATCCATTTACAGAAGGGGCGGTAGAACAGCACGCTCAGCACCGCAACCACAATGAGGATCGCGAGCTTCCAGGTAAAGAGCTTTCCCAGCGCGGAGCGGATTCCCACGTTCATGATGGACAGCGGAATCGCGCCCTCGAGCACACCCTGCGGGCAGATGTACTTGCAAAAGAACGGGTCGCCCATGCCCACATCGTTGACTACCAGAACGGGCAGTAGCACCACGGCAAACAGCAGCACGGCGTACTTGATGTACGTGAGCGGCTTGAGCTTTTTCGTCGAGAGCTTTTTGCCGGGAATCTTATGCAGAAGCTCTTGCAGCCATCCAAACGGGCATAAAAAGCCGCATACAAAACGTCCCAGCAGCACGCCGATCAGGATGAGTGTTCCGGTGACGTAATACGAAAAGCTGAACTTAGACGAGCCCACCACCGACTGAAACGACCCGATGGGGCACGCACCTGAGGCCGCCGGACACGAGTAGCAGTTGAGCCCCGGCACGCAGACGGCTTTGCCCGCCCCCTGGTAGATGCCTCCCTTGGCAAAATTAGGCAGGTGAATGTTGGTCGCAAGCGTTGCCGCCGCCTGAATCAATCCGCGAAATCTCGCCAAAAGATGCGATACGGTATTTTTTCTTTTAACCAATTCCGATACACTCCAAGCACAGCCTGATTGCCTTGGCCAGCACGGCATCTGCCTCGCCGCGCATAATGCCAAAGCCAACCATGGCTACCCCAACGATCAGCAAAGCCACCTGCGCCACAGGCTTAATCGCTTTGAACAATCTGACCACTCCTTTCGTTTCGCGACCCATTGGACCATACCGACTATAAAATCCGTGTTAAGCGCGAATGACTATGCAAGGAGAACGTTATGCGCATCTTGGTCGTCGAGGACGAGCGGGCGCTGTGCGATGCAATCGCACGCAGCCTGCGCAACTTGGCCTATAGCGTCGACTGCTGCTACGACGGGCAGCAGGCCCTCGATCTGCTCGATATCGAGACCTTCGATCTTGTCGTGCTCGACCTTAATCTCCCCCACGTCGACGGCATGACCGTACTCAGGCAGCTCAGAATTACCGATTGTGAGACCAAGGTGCTCGTGCTGTCGGCACGCGGCGAGGTCTCCGACAAGGTAGCGGGGCTCGATGCGGGCGCCAACGACTACCTCACCAAGCCGTTCCACCTTGACGAGCTGGCGGCACGTATCCGCAGCCTCACGCTCAGGCGCTTTACGCAAAGCGATGTTGTCCTGACCTGCGGATCGCTGAGCTTTGACACCAAGGCGCGCGTCGCCTCCGTGGGCGACGAGGCCCTATCCCTCACACGCAAGGAGACCGGCATCTTGGAGTACCTGATGCTTAACCAGGGACGACCGGTGAGCCAAGAGGAGCTCATCGACCACGTATGGGATAGCAGCGTGAACAGCTTTAGCAACGCAACCCGCGTTCACATCTCGTCACTGCGCAAAAAGCTGCGCGGCGCGTTGGGGCACGACCCCATCCGTAACCGAATCGGCGAGGGCTACGTTATGGAGGACGGCGAATGAAGCGACTGTCCCTGCAATGGCGCATCACGTTGATGACAGCTCTGCTGATATGTTTGACCTGCGTACTTATTAATTGCCTGGTTGGCTACTCCGGCATGCGCTACATGGACTCAATCGGTACTGAAATGTCGGAGCATAGCAAGGCGGAGGCGGCCTCGCCCAACTCGTTCGACCCGACGAGCAAGGAGCTCGACGACGATCTGACCATCGTCGTGAGCGACGCCCAAGAATCGTTTGGTGCGACGAGCTGGTACATAACCGCAGCGGTGACGCTACTCGGTGGCGTGCTGGCCTACTTTGTGAGCGGGCATGCGTTGCAGCCGCTGCGTACCTTTGCAGCGCAAGTCGAGAGCGTGCGGCCCGACAACCTCGCCGACACAAAGATCAGCGAAGATGTGCCCTCTGAGCTTAGGCGTTGCAGCGCGTCGTTTAACGACATGATTGCCCGCCTTGACGAAGGTTTTTCTGCACAAAAACAGTTTACGGGCAATGCAGCGCACGAGCTGCGCACGCCGCTTGCGCTCATGCAAGCTCAGGTTGAGCTGTTTTGCGCCGAGCACCCCGACGCCGATGCAGATACAGCACGTCTGCTCGGGCTGCTGCAAGAGCAGACCGAGCGAATGACGCACATGACAAAGACCCTGCTCGAGATGAGCGAGTTGCGCAGCGTCCCCTGCAACGATGCGATTGACCTGGCGCCGATGATCGAAGAAGTGCTCACCGACCTGGCGCCCCTTGCCGAGCAAAAGGGCATCGCGCTCGCAAGCGAGGGCGATGCGCAAACGACCGGCAGCGACACGCTGATCTATCGGCTGCTGTTCAACTTGGCCGAAAACGCCATTCGCTACAGCACGCCCAACTCGACCGTGCGAATCAGCGCCCGCGTCGAGGGCGACCGTGTACTGCTACGGGTGCACGACCAGGGACAAGGCATTCCCGAGCAATACCAGACGAGCATCTTTCAGCCCTTCTTTCGCGTCGATAAATCGCGCAGCAGGGCATATGGCGGCGTGGGGCTGGGGCTTGCGCTGGTCTGGGAGATCGCCGCACTCCACGGCGGTTCCATCGAGGTCGAAGAGAGCTCAGAGAGGGGAACGACTATACTCGTGACTCTTCCCGCGCATAACATCGAAGATGTGACAAAGGAACTGCCCCTTTGTCACATCTGTTAGTTCGCAGGATACGTGAGGCCCAAGATGCACGAAATTGGGCGAAGCGCCAGCAAAAAGCCCCCGCTTCCAAGCGGAAACGGGGGCTAGGTGAGTTAGCTTACTCCCACTCCACCGTGCCAACCGGCTTCGGCGTGAGGTCGTAGCACACGCGGCAAATACCGGGGACCTCGGCGGTCACGCGAGCGGTGATGCGCTTGAGCAGCGCCCAATCGAGCTCGGGCACCTCGGCGGTCATGACGTCGACGGTGTTGATGCAGCGAATGATGCAGGGCCAGTCGTAGGCGCGCTTGCCCTCGCGCACGCCGGTGGCGCGGAAGTCGGGCACGACGGCAAAATACTGCCAGATGGTCAGACCTGCCTTGTCAATCTCCTCGCGCACGATGGCATCGGCTTCGCGCAGCGCCTCAAGACGGTCGCGGGTAATGGCACCCAGGCAGCGGACGCCCAGGCCGGGGCCGGGGAACGGTTGGCGCTCAACCATGTTCTCGGGCAGGCCGAGCTCGCGACCCACGACGCGGACCTCGTCCTTGTACAGCAGTTTGACGGGCTCGCAGAGCTCAAACTGCAGATCCTCGGGCAAACCGCCCACGTTGTGGTGAGCCTTCACGCCGTCTTGGGACTCAAGAATGTCGGGGTAGATGGTGCCCTGGGCGAGGAAACTGACCTCGTCGCCAACTTTGCGGGCCTCCTCCTCGAACACGCGAATGAACTCGGCACCGATAATCTTACGCTTGGCCTCGGGTTCTTCGACGCCCGCAAGCTTATCCAGGAAGCGATCAGTCGCGTCCACATAGACCAGGTTCGCGTCCATCTGGTTCTTAAAGACGTCGACGACCTGCTCGCTCTCGCCCTTGCGCATCAGGCCGTGATTCACATGCACGCAGATAAGCTGCTTGCCGATGGCCTTGATCAGCAGTGCCGCGACAACGGAGCTGTCAACGCCGCCGGAAAGGGCCAGCAGGACTTTCTTGTCGCCGATCTGCTCGCGGATTGCAGCGATCTGCTCTTCGATGAACGCCTGGGCAAGTTCGGGAGTGGTGATTCGCACCATGTCGTCGGGACGCTTGTTGGGATCCATGCAGACCTCCTTTTCGGTTCGATGGGAGTGCGTTGCATGTATGCAAACGCACCGTCATATGACCTCATTATATGCAGAGCAAGGTCCGTTTCCCATCGCTGCGTCAGAGCTTTTTGCAGGGGTGGCAGTTTTTCTATATTCCAAGGTCAGCTAGGCTTCGACAGCCACCTTGGGAGCATCGCCAATAGACTCTTCCTTTATACGTTCGGCATAATCGTAGGCGATACCCACAAATTCCAGTCCCGAGCAACAGGAGTACAATTGCTGCTAATGTTGCCACCTGATGGGAGATGGAAGATGGACTGCGATGGCTACCCATGCGTTCCCATGCCGTTGATGTGTACCGCCTTTGTGCCGGGGCAGATTGACGCTGCGGTTGCAGGCATTTCCGACCCCGATTCGCGCGCCATTGCCACGGCAGAAGCGCTGTACTTTCGCGGACAGGCCACCCTCGCCGCCGAGACAGCACGCCCCCATCTTGACGCCACCGACCCCGCACTGCGCTATTCCGCATGCTTTATCTGCGGATATGCCAGTCTGTCGCTCAACCGTATCGCCGATGCCCGCCGTTGCCTTGCGGGCATCCTCGATACGCCAACTGACGAGGAATCGCCCGCCGTCCACGCCACGCATATCCTGTTCGCCTCGGCCGCGAGCGTCCTGCTGCACTTGCCTTCCCCGTATTCCGCCGAAGAGTTTTATCCGCTTGCGGCGCATCTGCCCGAAGGCCTGCGCCTGTTCGCCAGCTATGTGATGGCGCATGCCCTGTACCTGCGCGGCGAATATGGCCGCAGTCTGGGCATGGCGGAAAACGCCCTGATCATGAAACAGGGAAGTTATCCGATCTCGGAACTGTTCCTGCACCTGGCAGCTTCCATGGCATGCATGAGCCTCAAGGACATCGACGCCGCAAAAACGCACTTCGGAGCCGCTTGGGACATTGCGCGCCCCGACGGCCTTATCGAGCTCATCGGCGAGCACCACGGCCTTTTGCAGGGGCTTATCGAGGCATGCCTAAAAACGCAATACCCTGACGACTTCGCGCGCATCATCGAGATCACGTACCGCTTCAGCTACGGCTGGCGGCGCATCCACAACCCCGATTCGGGCGAGGATGTGGCCGACGATCTAACGACCACGGAGTTCACCATGGCCATGCTCGCCTGCCGCGGGTGGACCAATGCCGAAATCGCTCGTCATATGGGTGTGTCGCCGGGCACCGTCAAAAACCGACTATCCGGCGTATACGCAAAGCTTGGCATCGGCACACGCGCCGAACTGGTCGCGCATATGTTGCGTTAGCGACCGGGCTGCCAAGCGCATCGAACGCGCTCCGGGGCCTGGCGCTTTCGCGCGCTCAAATTGGACATTTTGGCCATCGAACGGCACTACCGCCACGGGGCACCTTCTCGCAAAATTGGATTATTTCCTCCGATGTTTGCGGGATGGGAGCCAAAGATGCTTGATCGCCGTTCGTTACTTGTTGCCGGAGCGTCCTCGCTGGCGAGCATTATGTTGCCGCGCGTGCCGGGAAGCGCAAACGCCTTCATATTGCCGTTCGCGCCCACCGCAGCCTATGCCGACGAAAAAGATCCCTTCAGGGTGCTCGTTCTCTCGCGCACCATGTTTGGTGTGGTCGTGGTCGACGTCGCCAATAAGAATACGCCCATCGCAGGTGCCCAGGTCACGCTCGCATCGCGCTATGCCGCAGACAAGCAGCTCACCGCCACGACCGATGACGAGGGCACGGCCATCTTTGAGGTCGCGCCGCTTTCGGAAGGCTACGTGGACGAGGCAACGCTCCTTGACGCGTACGACTTTAACGGCGGCATCTCCATTAGCATGGCGGGCTACCGTGATGTCGAGATTCCCCTCGCGCGTATCCAGGGCGGCACCGCCATAACCGCGCCCACACGTCCGCTCTCCGACGGCGAGCCGTACTTCCGCCAGCTCACGTTCGACGAATGGGACATCCAGTACGCCGACGCCACGTTTATGGCAATGCCAGCGGACGAAGCAGCAAACGACCAACCCGACACGCACGCCTTTACCGTTCAGGCACATCTGCCACAGGGCGGGCAGGCAACATTGCATATCAATAAAGTGATGCCCGCTGCGGGCAGCTCACCCGAAACCGTCACGCAGATTGGCCAAGTCAAGGCCAGCGCATCGGGCGCGGATAATCTGGCGACGTTCACGCTCGAAGACAAGTTCCTCGATGCAGCGTCGAGCCTTCTGGAAGAAGGATGCAAGTTACGCTTTGTCCTCGACTACCAGGGCAAGACCTATACACTCTCCTCCCCCATGGCCGTTGTCACTGCGCCGGCCGCAAAGGCGGAATCGGGCTCGACCACTATCGTCCCCACTACCATGGACCAAGAGATCACTCCGTTTGATTTCCCCGCGGCGTTTCCCGGCATCGGCGGCAATAAGTTCACGTGCTGGATGCCCACATTTCCAATCCTCTTCGATTTCTCGTTTGCTGGATACGTGCTGTTTGGCGGAGGATACAAACCAGCCAGCTATATGAACGATTCGGGCAACCCTGATCCGGAATACTGGAAGAAATCGCCGCGCGAGTCGGGCGCCAAGCAGGCAAACCGCTACCTCGACGAGATGGAGGGGAAGTGGAATCAGTACAAGAGTATGAGTGCCGGTTCGGGTACCGATCCAAGAAACACCAAGCTCCTTCGCCACCATTGCACGCTGCTGTTCACGATGGATATCGCCACACAGCTGTACGGCTCGCTTGCCTACGATTGGGTGGGCAAAACCTGGGGCGACAACAACGACCCCGCATACGGCAATATTAAGGCCCTCTTCCAGGTAAGAACCGACCTCAATTGGACCGAGCAGTTTACCCTAGGACCGGTGCCGTTTTTCCTAAACGTCAACCCCTGGGTGCTGGCAAAACTGGCGCTCGCCGTGGGTGCCCACACACACGGCAGCGGCGCGGCGTTTTTTAAAAACATTTCGCTCGACTATTCAAACACGTCGGGCTCGTTCACCATCCAGATCGGGCTTGCCGTCACCTTTGGCGCCGGCGTTGCAGGCGTCGCTTCGTCTGCCGTGCGCGGCGCCGCATCCCTCACGCTGTTCATTGGGTACGAGAAGGCAGATGGACACCAGCTTCCGCGACTGCGCGTGGGTGCGGACGTTGATGTCGATGTGATACTCCAGTTTGTGATGTTCAAGTGGACCACCAAGGCTTGGTCGGGGTCGTGGCCCACACTCCTCGATTCGTGGAATATGTCGGTGAACAATGGCAACCAGTATGTGCTCCAGCGCTCTGAGCTCGCATTGGGTGGAGATACGCCTTACACGTTGGATGCCTGCTTCGGCACGCCCGGCAACATCGAGGCGGGCGGCGTGCCGCAATTTATCGCATCGGCCACCATCGTCACCAACGCCGAGCTGCTCGCACGCGCCGAGGTTAAGGCCACTGCCGTAAACGCCGCGCCTGTCGTGCGCGATTGGGATCAAGCGGTCACGCGCATTGAGCTCGAGGCGGATGCAGAAAGCGACGACACGGGACAGATCGAGCATTTCGTCCATGCACTGATAGAGAACGACGAAAACGCCGCGCCGATGTATGCGTACACCCATATCGGGCAGGCGAAGGACGCCGCTGCGGACCCCAACGCCAATTCTGCCGGCGTGTCGGAAGACGAGCGTGGCGGTATCAAGCCCTCGAACGACAACGTGCTGTTTACTGGCGTGCTCAGCGAAGCTCACATGAAGCTGGCAATGATTGCCGGCGTAGAATGCCTGTTCCGTATCGCCTCGGTGCGCTACGGCGACAATGGCCGCTCGCGCCTGGTGGTGCACACAAAGGCAAACGGCACGTGGTCCGCTCCCGCGCCCGTGGACTTTCCCCTTGGGTTTGGCGAGGGCGACGTGGAGCGCGACGGCATATACGATTACGACTTCGACGTGGTGGAATATGCGGACGGAAGAGGAAACCGGGACGCCTACGTGTTGCTGGTCTCGGGCGAGCGACGCGACGGCGATAGTACCCTTTTCGATACGGCAAGCACATCCGGCATACTGTCCGTCGTGCGCCTGCGCATAAGCAACGACGGAGTTCGCGTGGTGTCGCATACGTCATGGCGCAGCATCTCGCGCGGCCGCTTGCAAGAGGATGGCTACCATTGCCTGCAGTGCCCGCGTATCACGGTGGGCAAGACGCTGGTCGACGGGCGCCTGTCGGGTGCCTACCTCCACCGCCGCGGAACCACCGCAGAAAAGGCGCTCGGCAGCGAGGCTGAGGTTGCGCTGGAGTGCTTCACCCTGTGGTCGGATGATTTGGGCGACAGCCTGACGTTCCGCCAAGTTCTCCGCTTTCCGCAGGCACCGTCGAGTATCGAGCTGGGCGAGCCCGAGAATATCAACGGTAAAATGGTGGTGCCCGTTGCGTACGAGACCGCAGACGGTTGCGGCTGCGCATCGTACGCCGTGATTGGCCAGTCCATTGCGGGCTGGGGCGTTATGCCGCCGGACGCCACGGTACCCCATGCGGTGCCGTGGCCACAACATTCGGGCTTTTTGGCAACCGTCAACGAGCAACTGCAGCATATTACTTGGACGCGAGGCGCATCGGCATTTGCAACGCAGCCTGTGGGTGCCGCAGGCTGTGGCCCGGCATCGTTTAGCGTAAGCAACAACGGCAGATGCGTGCTCTATGTAGAGAACACCGATGGCAAGGTGGGACAAACCTACGACGAAGAAGGCAACCCGGTAGCAGTGATGGGCAAGCACTTCCGCATCTTCGCCAGCACCTTGGCAGGCGATCTGTTCACGGAACCGTTCGTGATGTGCGAGCTGGACCATCCCGTCGATCAGATAACGACATTTTTGACGTCGGGAGGCATGCTCTCCGCGCTCGCCACGCACATTGTAAGCGCGGAGAAGAGCGAGGCAGAGCTGCACGGCATCGAAGTGCCCTTGGTGGCGTGTGCCACTCCGACGGGCGCGGTCGCCACCTCGGGCGCGGTGGTGCCCGGAGCAGCAGGCGAATCCTTCATGGTCACGGTGCGAAACGACGGCAACACTTTGCTGACCGCCGGCACGATCGATCTGTACCGAGAGGGCTCCAGCCAGCCGTTCTCCAGCGCATCCATCGGATTCGGAGCGAACGCGCGCATGGCTTCGATCTACGATCCAGAGCTTGCCGGAGACGCTTCAGCCAACGACATGGCACGCGTGAAATACGCGCTCGAGACGCTGGGCGCGCGTTTTGCAACGCACCCGCTGGTAGCCGACAACGGCAACGCCGTGCTGGCACCGGGTTGCACGGCACAGCTCCGCATGAGCTTTGCAATCCCGGAGAGCTGGGGCGACGAGGTGGGCAAACGCGTAACGCTCTACGCAAAGGCGCGCGACCTGGTAGCGCTCGACCCCGTGACGCTCGAGGAAATCCAACCCGGCGCAAACTCGGCACTGGGTGCCGTATTGCACGAGCTTCATGTGCCCGACGCGGCATGCGAACGCTCGGAAGTGCAGGTCGGCGTCTGCGACAACGCGGATACGACAGGACTTCACGACGCCCCGATGACAGCAGACGGCGATGGTGGCTCGAGTAGCGGCGGTACTGACGAGGGCGGCGGCTCCGGCGGAAGCAGCTCCGGCAGTGGCAAGGACCCCGGCAATAACAAGCGCTCCGGAAAAGCGGGCGCACTTGCGGGCACGGGCGATGTCAACGCTCCCCTTACGGCAGCCGCTGCAGCACTCGCCGCGGCAGGCGCCGGCCTCGTCGCCTACAGCGCCCGCCGCACGGCATTCGAAAAAGACACCGCCGATGAGGTCAATTCAGATGAGCCTCGCTAGCTCCTAGTTGCTTTTACGAGAGACGCCGACTCGGCTCATCGAGCACCAAAAAGGGCTGGCCCCGATAACTCGGAGCCAGCCCTGAGTCGCCTGACGTGAGAATCGTGGCGTTATTTGAGCTTCAGTGCCTCCATCATGGGCACGGCGGCGTCCCAATCGATCTTCCAGCCAATCGACACGCGGACGGTTTCACCCGTTGCGGGAGCCGTCGCAAACAGTGTATGGCCGTTGTCGGGACCGGTAAAGCGCAGCCACGTTATGCCGTTGTACTCGACCTGGTCGGTTGTTGTCTCCTTGCCTTCGTAGACCTGCTCTAGGCTTGCAACCTCTTCCTCCGGCGAGCGCGGGAAGATGCTGATGTTCAGGCGTCCTCCAGTCTCATCGTTGAAGAAGTTTGCCTTTTCGCGCTCTTCGTCGGACGAATCCAGCGTGTACCCATCGGCGGCCTCGATGCTGTACGATGCGCAGTCGATGCCCGTTAAATCTGCCTTCTCGCCAGAATCGGCCGCGCCGCCGGCCGCCTTGAACTCCTTGGTCTCGCATCCCGTGGTGTCAAAGTGCATGGCATCATGATTCTTGGCGGGGGCGTAAGCGTCTACGAACTCGACAGTGATGGGCCCGTAGTACGCCGTCTTGGGCGCCCAGAAATACACGTACTCAACGGTCTCGCCCGGGCCGATATCTGGCCTCTTGGAAAGATCGATGCCCTCGTGAAGCTCATCGGGAGCCTCGCTTGCAACGTAGTCGAGCACGGCCGCCTTGCCGGAAGTAAACAACGGGTCACCCGCCTCAAGATCGCCCTGGGCAGCATGCACGTTAAAGGAGTCAAACGTCCTGTTCTTTGTGTTGTTGTTGGTAATCTTGATGTGCAGGTAAAAGCCGTCCTGCTTCTTGGCATCACCGCGATAGAACGTACCGTGAGCCACCGACTCATAGGTAATGCCTGCCACCTCGACCGTCTGCGACCCATAGGCCTTGGCCTTCTTGGACTTCTCCTGCACAGGTGCGCTCCCGCCCGAGCTGCCAGCCGAACCGCTCGGAGCGCTACTGCCGCAGCCTGCCACCGTACAAGCCAGCACGGCCGAAAGCGTCACAGTGGGAATTCCTAACAGCAGTTTCTTTGTCATGGGCCTCATCGTTCTCACCGCTCCTTTCGGCTTGCAGCTCATCCATTGCCCGAGTCGCAAGTCGACTCCGTGGCATCGGCTTCCACTATGAGCGTATGACGAAACGCGGCGCCGGCGAAGTGACCCACGGCCCAAATAACGACCCGCCAGCGTTCCTTATGGGCCAAAGGGACTCGCACACGCACGCCCGTGGCCCATAAAACGAGACGCTTGTCCCAATGTTCGATTCGATCCATCCGCAAACAAGGTAGGGCGCCTCCAGCCACCTTCAAACTAACTCGGACAGAACCGACTCGGTTTTGTCCGAGTAAGCTCTTTCCATCCTAAGTTCGAACGGTTGTTCGATGGATTTCGTGTTGGTTGGAATCGCCTATGGGCTGGGCTATGCTAATTTGACTATCTATATGACTAAAACGCAGCAAAGGAGTATCGAGAGAGCGAGCATGGCAAAAAACACCGCAAACTATGGTAACGACAGTATTCGTCAGCTCAAGGACGAGGAGCGCGTACGCCTGCGCCCCGCCGTCATCTTTGGCTCGGACGGACTCGACGGTTGCGCGCATGCCGCCTTCGAGATCCTGTCCAACGCCGTTGACGAGGCGCGCCAGGGCTACGGCAAGCTCATCACCCTTACCGCCTTTCGCGATGGCTCTATCCAGGTAGAGGATAACGGCCGTGGCTGCCCGCTCGACTGGAACCCTTCCGAAAAGCGCTTTAACTGGGAACTCGTCTTTTGCGAGCTCTACGCCGGCGGCAAATACAATAACAACCAGGGCGGCGACTACGACTTCTCGCTCGGCACCAACGGCCTGGGCTCCTGCGCGACCCAGTACGCTTCCGAATACATGGACGTCACGGTTTGGCGCGACGGCAACAAGTACTCCCTGCACTTTAAGAAGGGCAAGGTCGTCGGTGCCAAAAAGAAGGCACTCGAGATTGAGCCCAGCGACGAGAACCACACCGGCACCACCATCAAGTGGCGCCCCGATCTTGAGGTCTTTACCTCCATCAGCATTCCCCACGATTGGTATCGCGAGACCATGCGCCGCCAGGCCGTGGTCAATGCCAACGTGACCTTCCGTCTGCGTATCGAGGGCGACGATGGCGAGTTTTCCGAAGAGGACTTCTGCTATCCCAAGGGCATCGAGGACTACGTGCTCGAGAAGGTCGGTACCGACTACCTTACCGAGCCCTTCTTTATCGAGGCCGACCGTCGCGGTCGCGACCGCGAGGACCTGCCCGACTACAACGTAAAGATCACTGCTTGCATGTGCTTCTCGCGCACTTTCATGATGCAGGAGTACTACCACAACTCCTCCTGGCTCGAGAACGGCGGCTCACCCGAGAAGGCCGCCCGTAGCGCTCTGACCAGCGCCATCGATGCCTACATTAAGCAACAGGGCAAGTACAACAAAAACGAGAGCGGCATCAAATGGCAGGACGTCCAGGACTGCCTGGTGCTGGTGACCAACTGTTTCTCCACCCAGACGTCCTACGAAAACCAGACCAAGAAGGCCATCAACAACCGCTTTATCCAGCAGGCGATGACGGCATTCTTTAAGGAGCGCCTCTCGACCTATCTGATCGAGAACAAAGACGCCGCCAACAAGATTATGGAGCAGGTGCTCATTAACAAGCGCTCGCGCGAGAACGCCGAGAAGACGCGTCAGAGCATCAAGACCAACCTGCAGCAGAAGACCGACATGGCCAACCGCGTGCAGAAGTTCATCGACTGCCGCTCCAAGGACAAGAACCGTCGCGAGATCTACATCGTAGAGGGCGACTCGGCAGCAGGTGCCATCCGCACGTCGCGCGATGCCGAGTTCCAGGGCGTTATGCCCGTCCGCGGCAAGATCCTCAACTGCCTGAAGGAGGATTACCCGCGCATCTTTAAGTCCGACATCATCATGGACCTCATGCGCGTGCTGGGCTGCGGTGTGGAGATCAAGGACAAGCGCATCAAGAACCTTGGCGCCTTTGACCTGGATAATCTCAACTGGAACAAGGTCATCATCTGTACGGACGCCGACGTCGACGGTTATCACATCCGCACGCTCGTACTCACCATGCTCTACCGCCTGGTGCCCACGCTTATCGACGAGGGCTACGTCTATATCGCCGAGTCGCCGCTCTACGAGATCAACTGCAAAGAGAAGACCTACTTTGCCTACACCGAGCTCGAGAAGAACGGCATCCTCAAGGAGATCGGCGACCAGAAGTGCTCAATCAACCGCTCCAAAGGTCTTGGTGAGAACGATCCGGACATGATGTGGCTCACCACCATGAACCCCGAGACGCGTCGCCTGATCAAGGTGGAGCCCGAGGACGTCACCAAGATGGAGACCATGTTCAACCTGCTGCTGGGCAACGACGAGGCGGGCCGCAAGCGCCACATCTCCGAGCACGGCAAGGAATACCTGGACCAACTGGACCTGCAATAGCAGCAAATCGATAACGACGGCCCATAAGAAGTTCAAGAGGAAATCGTGACAAAGAAGAAGACGAAGAACCAGCCAAAGAAAAAGCAGGTCAACGCCGAGAACGTCATCGGCCTGCACTCCGAGGTCACCGATCAGCCGATCACGCAGACGCTCGAGGTCAACTACATGCCCTATGCCATGAGCGTCAACGTCTCGCGCGCATTCCCCGAGATCGACGGCTTTAAGCCCTCGCATCGCAAACTGCTCTACACCATGTACAAGATGGGTCTGCTCAAGGGCGAGCGCCAGAAGAGCGCCAACATCGTGGGCCAGACCATGAAGCTCAACCCGCACGGCGATGCCGCCATCTACGAGACGATGGTGCGCCTGGCCACCGGCAACGAGGCGCTGCTCGCCCCCTTCGTGGAGTCGAAGGGCAACTTTGGCAAGTACTATTCGGGCGACCTGAGCTACGCCGCCTCGCGCTATACCGAGGCCAAGCTCTCCCCCATCAGCGCCGAGATCTTCAAGGACATCGACAAGGACCCGGTCGACTTCGTCGACAGCTACGACGGCGCCATGAAGGAGCCGCGCCTGCTGCCCACCACGTTCCCCAACATCCTTGTCTCGGCCAACAAGGGCATCGGCGTCGCTATGGCGTCCGATATTTGCGGTTTCAACCTCAACGAGGTCTGCACCGCCACGATGCACTACCTGCAGGATCCCGACTGCGACCTGCTCGAATATATGCCCATGCCCGACTTCTCGACCGGCGGCGAGATTATCTACCGCCGCGAGGAGATGGAGAAGATCGTCGAGACCGGCCTTGGCAGCTTCCAAATCCGCTCCCGCTGGCGCTGGATTCCCGAAGAGCGCATCATCGAAGTGTACGAGATTCCCTACACCACCAAGACCGATGTCATCATCGAGCGCATCGTCAAGCTCTCCAAAGAGGGCAAGGTCAAGGAGATCGCCGACATCCGTGACGAGACCGACCTTTCGGGCCTGCGTATCGCCATCGATCTTAAGCGCGGCGTCGACCCCGACAAGCTCATGGCTAAGCTCTATCGCTCGACCACGCTGCAGGATTCGTTCTCGTGCAACTTCAACGTGCTGGTCGACGGCTATCCCCGTGTTATGGGCGTGCGCCAGATCCTGCACGAGTGGGTCAAGTGGCGTATTGAGTCCACGCGTCGCCGCATTAACTTTGACCTGGGCAAAAAGTCCGAGCGCCTGCACCTGCTGCACGGCCTCGAGGCGATCCTGCTCGACATCGACAAGGCGATCGCCATCATCCGCGGCACCAAGCTCGAGGCCGAGGTCGTGCCCAACCTTATGCGCGGCTTCGACATCGACGAGACCCAGGCCGAGTTTGTCGCCGAGCTCAAGCTCCGCAACATCAACGAGGAATACATCCTCAACCGCACCAAGGACATTGCCAAGCTCGAGGGCGAGATTGCCGAGCTCGAGGAGATCCTCTCGAGCGAAGACAACATCAAGAAGGTCATCAGCGACGAGCTGGCCGCAGTCAACAAGAAGTACGTGATGCCGCGCCGCACGGGCAGGATCGAGCCCCATGAGGTTATCGAGGTAAGCTTGGAGCCCGAGGTCGAGGAGTACCCGGTCACCATCATGCTCTCGCGCGATGGCTACCTTAAGAAGATGACGGACCGCGTGCTCAAGAAGGCGACCACGCTCAAGTACAAGGACGGCGACAAGCCCTTTATCGAGTTCCCGTCCGCCAACACGCACGAACTGCTCGTGTTTACCAACAAGAGCCAGGTATACAAGTGCAAGGTTGCGGCGTTTGAGGACACCAAGTCGGCCCAGCTGGGCTCGTACCTGCCGACCGATCTTGAAATGGAACCCGACGAGAGCGTGATTTGGATCATCGACCCCGAGGACTATAAGGCCGACGTGCTGTTCGTCTTTGAGAACGGCCGCGTGGTCCGCGTCGCGCTTTCTGGATACGTCACCAAGACCAACCGCAAGCGCCTTAAGAACGCCATCTACGGCGGCAGTAAACTGCTGTATGCGCAGGTGCTCAAGGAGGACCGTGACCTCGCGCTGGTCTCGAGCGACTACCGTCTGATGAACTTCAACACGTCGCTGCTCAAGACCAAGACGACCACCAACACGCAGGGCGTCCAGGCCTTTACGGCCAAGAAGGGCCGCTCGGTCACCACCGTCGGCACGACCGAGGAAATCCTTGGCGCCGGCGTCTCGGCCGAAAAGTTCACTGCGCAGAGCCTCCCCTCTGCCGGTGCCCTCATGAAGGAAAACGACATGCCGAGCTTGTTTGACTAGGACGACGGCAGAACCGCCATAAGCTCTCAAAACGGTGGGGCCCGGAGCGCAGCAACATCGCGCTCCGGGCCCCATGCATTACAGCAGCATCATCCCTATAGACAAAATGCCGCATAAAGTGGAACAGACATCAGCCCATCATTCATTCCAAAGGGCTTAGTCGATAGCCTGATAAGGCGCACGCCCGGATGAGTCTTTTTAAGTGAGGACAGGCTTCGAGATCTTGTGTTCTCTCCCGCCTTGACTTCAATCGCAGACAAGCATCCCTGCTTCTCTACTACAAAGTCGATTTCCGCACGATTATCTCGCGCCCAATAATGCAGCGGATAGCCCATGGCTGAAAGCTGTTGGGCGACGTAGTTTTCGGTAAGTGCACCCATGAATGTGCCGCCGATGCCGGCAAGAATATCGGCGCGTTGAGCACCGGCCTTGGAGACGAGCAGCCCTGTATCCGCCTGATAGATTTTAAAAGCAGAAGGGTTAACGAAGGCCTCTAAAGGGCTTTCGATCTGCCCGACTAGGCTGCAGCGCGCCACCGTACCCGACAATACAAGCCAGTCGAGAGCGTCTCCAAAGAGAGACGCATTGCCCCCCGCTCGCACTACCTTGTATTGAAATTTGCGATTCTCTTTGGCAAGCTGCTGTGGAATGGAATCGAAGCACGCACGCGTCTTTGCGCTCAAGCGTTCATCAGCATATTTATTGGTGTCGGCGGAGTATCCGTCGAGAATAATCCGATGCTTTTCGGCCACATCAATGATTGACTGATCATCGATATACGTTTGGACCGCCTCGGGCATTCCGCCAACAACAAGATACTGTCGATAGAGCCCAAGCGCCTTTTCATGAAGGCTTGGCGCAAGAGGACCCATTAACTCGAATGACGAGCGTATCTCGTCGACCAGCTGATCGTGCCCCATTGCCCAGAGAAACTCCTCGAAATCGAGTGGAGTCATCTCGATCAAGTCGGTCTTTCCGACGGGGAACGAATACGACTGATGGTTAATGGCAACCCCAAGAAGCGACCCAGCAGCCGCAACGTAATACTCGGGAGCATCTTCGCAAAAGTATTTAAGGGAAGTGAGCGCTTCCTCGCATGCCTGGATCTCGTCAATGAACAGTAAGGTTTTGCCAGGCACGATACGCTGTCCCGTACGAGCCTCGATCGCGCGTACAATCGAATGAGGGTCAAGACCGCCCGAAAAATCCGCTCGCGCCGACCGGTCGTTCTCAAGATTAACGTAGACAACCGATTCGAAAAGATCCTGGGCGTACGTTCTGAGCAAATAGGTCTTGCCACACTGGCGCACGCCTTTGACCAGCAAAGGTTTTCTATCAGCTCTGTCTCGCCATTCCCTAAGTAGCTCGTCTGCCTTGCGACGCATACGCAACCTTCCCTCATGAACTTCTGTTTGACAATATTTTAACGCGGATTAATTTGTTTTCAGTTATTTTTCTGCGTTTAAAAATTGTTCTATACGGCGCTTGAGGAAATGCGCCCCTATTCATATACTCGCGCTACATTCGATTGCACGAGACGCCAGCGAAAGGGACCCGATGCAGAACGATAAAAACGGCATTGCACAGCTCACCTCGGAGCAGAACACGCTCTTCAACGCCATGTTCGGTATGCAGAGCTAGCCAAAATGGATGCAAGCGGTGGCTGACGGAATTGTCCGCGGGAGCATCAACGCATGGCAATCAGCACTCCTCTTGGTAAGGGCAGCAAGCATTTCCGCTAGTGCTGATTGCCATGCGCTCTTCTTGTCCTTAGGCCAGCTTGCGAGCGAGCTCGCGCACCTCTTTCAACTTGGGCGAGGATGCCATGCTGTCGCGCTCGGTCATACCGCTGATGGTGACAATGCCCTGGTCCGCCCACTTGCAGTAAGCGCAGGTTGACTTGTACATGGCGATCGCCGCGTCATAGACGCCCTGGCTGTGGCTATCGAGCAGAAGGGCCGTCTTGGTGAACGGGAATCCCGTGGCACCGAAAGCGTACAGACGGTCGATGGCGGCCTTTTCCTGCGCGGTGATATCGAACCAGTAGATAGGCGAAGCAAAGACGACCATATCTGCATCTTTCAGCGACTCGATCACGTTGGCCATGTCATCCTTCTGCACGCAGACGCCCCCATGGGCGAAGCAGTACTGGCATCCCAAGCAGCCGGCGATCTTCTTGCTGGCAACGCGAACGACCTCAACCGTATTACCGCCCTCACGCGCGGTCTCGGCAAACGCCTCGACCATGGTATCGGTATTGGCGCCCTTACGCGGGCTGCCGCTCAATACAACGATATGCATAAGAATTTCCCTTCTTCATGCCGCAGGCGCGCGGCATTTTTTTGTTTTAACCAAAATGGATGGAGTTATTCAATCGCCTCGTTTCAAGCACTCCCACTCAGTGTCTAATCCAGTCCGAGTGTTGTCGATGCGTGTCGCATCGTGCCGCCCAAAGGCTGATTCGTGCACAATCTGGGCGAATCAGGCCCTTGATTCGCGATTTAGGGAATGACTCAATTGATTCGCAAAACCGCAGGTCGCTCCTTCAATCACTCCCTGGTTCCACCGGAGTTCGTAGCGGATGGCGTAAAAAGGGGTGATTCAAAGGGTCGGAGAGATGCCTATAGCGCAATCGTCTGGTATTGGCGCGGTGAGGGACTTCTCGCCTCCATCAGTCCAAATCGTCAAGCTCCGAAAGACGTCGAGCTAGAGAAAAGGACCTATTGCCCGTCATGGATTGGGTTTACCTCCATGACTAGAGCCCTGGTGTAATTGGCTGGATCACCGTTCCGGGAACCGGTATCGACCTACCTGTCCGCCAAGCTCCTTCTTCAGCTCCAGCCTAGCATCTGACTCGCGCCGCTATAAGCGAAAACCGAAGAGATGCGTCTTAGCCAAGAGAATAAGGTTAGCCTTATCTTACTGTATGATTCGTGTGTTATAGTTAGATAGCTCTAACTGTTTGGGGGCGACAGCCATGCACGAACGCAAGGGTTTCTGGGACAAGAATGCCGGTCGGTATGACCGTTTCATGCGAAACGACCGGGCGGCGTATGAGAAGATGTATGGGCTGATCCGGCCGGTAGTGAAAGCAAAAACCGTGCTGGAGGTTGCCACCGGCACGGGGCTTATCGCAAAGAGCATCGTGAATGCGGCGGCGCACATCGAGGCTACGGACGCTTCTGCAAAGATGATCCTTGAAGCAAGACGGAACAATCAATCCGCAAAGCTGCACTTTTCCGTACAAGATATGTTTCGCCTGCCCTATGCACAGAAGTCCTTCGAAGTGGTGATCGCGTCCAACGCGCTTCACATAGTGCCGCGTCCGGAAAAGGCCCTGCAAGAAATCAGGCGGGTGCTGAAGGACGACGGCGTGCTCATCGCGCCAACCTTCACCCACGCGGGGAACTCGGTTTCCGGCAAGGCAAAAGCCTTTTTCATGAGTATGGCGGGATTCCCCCTCCACAGCAGGTGGACAAGCGAGGAATACCTACGTTTCCTGCGTCAAAACGGCTGGGCGGTGCAGAAAAGCGCGGTGCTGAAGGCCTCGTTCCCGTTGACCTATGCGGAATGCACGAAATCGGAGAGGCCAGATGTCGTTCTTTGAAAACACCCGCAAGCCCGTGGGACTCGGCGGAAAACTTATGGTTGCCATGATGAATCTGGGCCACAGCCCTGTGGCGCGATGGGGACTTCGATTTCTACGACTTGCGCCAAATGCCAAGGTGCTGGATTGCGGCTGCGGCGGCGGGGCGAACATAAAACGGCTGCTGAAAAAATGCCCGCATGGCGTCGTCAAGGGCATCGACTATTCGCCCGTCAGCGTGGAGAAGGCTAGAAAGCTCAACCGAACTGCAATTCAGGAGGGGCGTTGCGCCGTTCTGCAAGGCAGTGTGGCGGATATGGCGTTTGAGAATAGCTACTTCGATGCTGTCACGGCCTTTGAGACCGTCTATTTTTGGCCTGATTTGCCCCAATGCTTCCGTGAGGTCTGGCGGACGCTGAAGCCAGGCGGGACAATTCTTATCTGCAACGAGAGCAATGGCGATACGGACAAGGACGAGAGGTGGACGCAGATCATCGGCGGCATGACCATCTACAAGGACATCGAATTAAAGGCATGTCTGGAGCAGGCGGGTTTTCACGAGGTGCAGATACACAAAAAGAAAAAGTGGCTCTGCGTCACGGCGCGGAAGTAAGGGCATCAAGCACGGGTATTTTTGCATCCATCCTGCACATGGCGATAGGCATGACGGTCATAGCGGCTGTGCTGGCGGCAATTGTGACAATTTTTATTCACTGAGGAAGAAACCTATGAAATGTAAAATTGAGAAAAACACCGTTCAGGAGACGCTGATCCTCCCGCTGTATTCCCGGAAGCTGTGTACGGAGCTGTACCCGAACCTTTACAGGGATGAAACAGCGGTTCGTCTGCTCGACCAGATCGACTACGACTTTTCAGAGGCAGAGAAAAACTCCCGCAGCCTGATGCATCGCTTTGGTGCGCTCGAGGTGGCCACACGGCAGAGTGATCTTGCTTTCGAGGTGCGGGATTACCTGAAAGGCCACCCCAATGCGGCGGTGGTCAATCTGGGCTGCGGGCTGGACAACACCGGCAGAACCTGCGACAACGGTAGATGCAAGATCTACAATCTGGACTTCCCGGATGTGATTGCCTTGCGGCAGCAGCTACTGCCCGCCGGGGATCGAGAACAAAATATCCCCTGCGACCTGAAAGACATCGCATGGTTTAGCAAAATCGATGCCTCCGGCGGGGCGGTGTTCTTTGCCTCCGGGGTGTTCTATTACTT
>CALGKS010000298.1 GCA_937930475.1 uncultured Collinsella sp.
CCGACGTTCCGATCTCGGTAAAGCTCTCGTACATCGACCAGTCCGGCACCGTGCAGGCTTCGACGCTCACAATCACGCGCAGCGGCGAGACGGTCTTTACCAAATCGCTCGGCAAGTCGCTCGCGACCACCATCACGACCGATGAGTGGGTCCCTGTCGACGGCGAGACCTACGTCATAAATGTCACGTCGCGCTCGACCTCGTCGCTCACGGCGACCACCAAGCGCACCGTCACGACCAAGTTTCGCCTGCCGCAGCGCGGCAACATCTTCGTCGAGACGGATCCCGCTACCGGATGCGCGACCGTGCAGGTCAGGCTCTCGCGCGACAGCGAGCTTGCCGCCGTCGTACGCCTCGACCTCTACCGTGTGACAGAGGCCGGTCGCATCAAGATCGGTTCCGACATGAGCGATGACGCCGAGGTCGTCGACCGCTTCGCACCGCTCAACGTCGAGTACACCTATGAGGCCGTCACGACCTCCGGCACCGGCGCCGTCAACACCTCGACCGCCACCGGCGTCATCGAGACGCCGTGGTGGTTCATCATCTACGATGGCGGTGTCGCTCAGGCTATGTGGGAGCCATCCGGCTCGCGCACGCCGACACGTCCGTCCGATGAGATCGTCGAGCTCGATGGCAGAACATGGCCTCTGCTTATCCAATCGCGTCAACGCTCGCTCAAGATTGATTTCTCCGGGTGGGTCGAGACGCGCGAGCAGGCACGTGCATTCGAGAGCATGACATTCGCCTCCGGCGACAAGATCTACAAGGGCCTGTCGGGCGACGTTTTCCATTGCTCGGCATCGGCCAAAATCGATGAGGAGTATGACGGCTTCGAGGACTACAGCGCCTCGGTCTCGGTGTCGATCACACGCGTTGATGGCGGTGAGGTCTGATGGCAGACTGGAAGGGCGCGCGCTATGATGCCGGATGGCTCTACCGACGCATCAAATGGGGGACGTGGGACGAGCTCGGACTTTACGACAACATCGAGAGCGCGAGCATCAACCGCTCGGCATTCGACACACTCAAGACGTCCGGCTCGCTCAAGTATTTCGGCACCGCGCCCGACGAGGTGGACGCGCTTGCGCTCATCTATACTTTCCGCGATCGAAACGGTGAGACGGTCGAGCAGAGGCGCGCGACCGTCCTGGTCGAGTCCGATGAGCCCGACTACACCTCGCTCGATGGCGGTGGCGTGAGACAATCGGGCACCGCGAAGCTCTATTCGCTGCTCAAGGTACTGTCGGATACAAAGCTCAAGGTTCCCTACACGGTCGCGGCTGGCACCAACGCCATCGCCGCCGCCAACAAGATCATCATCGGCGCAGGCCTGCGTACCAACTGCCAGTCATCTAACTATCTGGTGAGTTGCGATCATACGTTCGCGCCTGACGATACTCTGCTCGATGTGGTCAACTATCTGCTCGATGCCGCGGGCTACGGTTCCGCAGATACCGATGCCTACGGCACGGTCATCCTCAAGCCCTACGTCGAGCCGACCGCCCGCGAGCTCGCCTGGGTATTTGCCAACGACGAGACCTCGACGCTCATGCCCGGTATTGAGTCAGAGAACGATTGGCGCAACACGCCCAACATCGTCGTACTCACCTATGAGACAGACGATGAGACGCTTGTAGCCCAGGCTCGAAACATCGACCCCGAGAGCAGGGCATCGCTGCCCTCGCGATCGTGGCGCGAGAACTCCACGGTCGAGCAGGTCAGCGAGCTCGACGGTGAGACCCAGGAGGAGCGTCTTGAAAACCTCAAGGCGCTCGCGCGAAAGAAGCTGCTCGACGGCAGCTCCGAAATCCAGTACACCAAGGTCAAGACGCTGCTCGTGCCTGTGGAAATCAACGATGCCG
>CALGKS010000299.1 GCA_937930475.1 uncultured Collinsella sp.
TTCTTTAATGCCTTCCCACGTCTGCGCATCAACCACTACGAAGGCGTCATTCGAGCCACCAATCTCCGCGACCGCGCCCGCGAGCTGTTTCGCCGCTAGGTGGGGCGGGTGCGCCCGCGGCTTCCTCGCCCCCACGTTTCCCGTTCGTTTCGCGTCCGTTGCCGCGCCGTTTCCAAGATTGCGGCACCGTTTCCATTCGACAACGCAGCGTTTAACAACGCCGTATCTGCTCTACACCAGTTACCTCTCGGCCGCATTATGGGCGCCGACAACGTCCACGCGATCAAGGGAGAGCGAATGTACGATACGGGGTCGACAACGTTTATGCTCATCTGCACCATGCTCGTGTTTTTAATGACACCGGGCCTGGCGTTTTTCTATGGCGGCCTGTCCAGGCGCAAAAATGTCATCAACACCATGCTCATGTGCTTTGGCGCCATTGGCCTGGTCGGTGTGCTGTGGATTGTTGCCGGTTGGTCGCTGGCCTACGGCGGTGACGGCTCGAGTCCGTTTATTGGAGGCGTTGACCAGCTGCTGTGCCTGCCGGTGCTCAATCAGGTGCTGCAGGCGGTTGAGGGCACCGCGTCGGACGGCGCCGTTTACCCGGAGATCATCAACATCGCTTTCCAGATGGCGTTTGCCATGATCACTGCCGCTATCGTCACGGGTAGCCTGGCCGGTCGCGTTAAGTTTGGTGCTATGACGGCCTTCCTGGGCATTTGGCTGCTCGTGGTCTATGCGCCACTCGCCCACATGGTCTGGGGCGGCGAGGGTTCCTTTATCGGCGACATTATCGGCGCGCTCGACTTTGCCGGCGGCGACGTGGTACACATTTCGTCCGGCCTGACGGGCCTGATCCTTTGCTTAATGCTCGGCCGCCGTCGTGGCTTTGGCATGGTGAGCTACCGTCCGCATAACGTGCCGTTTGTGGCGCTGGGCGCCGGGCTGCTTTGGTTTGGCTGGTTTGGCTTTAACGGCGGCAGCGAGTTTAAGGCCGATGCCGTGGCGGCACTCGCCATCCTCAACACCGTGACGGCCAGCGCAGCGGGCATGGTCTCGTGGCTTGCTGTCGAGCGCGTGCACACCGGTCGCCCCACGCTGGTGGGTGCCAGCACCGGTCTGGTCGCGGGCCTCGTGGTGGTCACGCCCGGTGCGGGCTTTGTCGAGCCGTGGGCAGCGCTGGTTATGGGTTTGATTGTATCGCCCGTCTGTTACTTGGCCATTAGCCATCTCAAGACCAAGTTTGGCTACGACGATGCGCTCGACGCGTTTGGCTGCCACGGCATTGGCGGCATCTTGGGCGGCGTGCTCACGGGCCTGTTCTGCGTGCCGGAGCTCTCGTGGACCGGTAAGGGCGGCCTGTTCTACACGGGCGATGTCTCGCTGCTCATCTCGCAGATCTTGGGCATTGTCGTGACGGTCGCTATTGTGCTGGTGCTCGATTTGGTGATCGCCGCGGTGGTCAAGGCGCTGTTCCATGGCAGCCTGCGTGTGGACGAGGCCGACGAGGCGCTGGGCCTGGATGCGAGTCAGCACGGCGAGAGCGCGTATCCTTCGTTTAGTGGTCTGGACTAGCGGTTTCTAACGTTCTGTCAGACCAACTCTTTAAGAGAGGAATTCATTATGAAAAAGATCACGGCTATCGTGCGCCAGGAAAAGCTTGAGGTTCTCAAAGACGCGCTGTTTGCTGCTGATGTTCGTGGTATGACTATCAACCAAGTGCAGGGCTGCGGCGCTCAGCATGGCTGGAAGGAATACGTGCGCGGCAACGAGTTGCTTGTCAACACGATCCCTAAGGTGCAGTTCACGCTCATTTGTGCCGACGAGCACGTCGACGGAATTGTCGACATCATCTGCAATGCTGCTCGCACCGGTGCCGTTGGAGACGGCAAGATTTGGGTCGAGCCGGTCGAGGAAGTCATCCGCATCCGTACCGGCGAACACGGCCCCGCCGCGGTGTAGAATCGACCGTCTACCATCCGCAACGTTAAAATGCTGCAATGAGGCACAAGACTTGCGTTGTGGATGGACGGATTATGGGTCGTAATAAATATCCCGAGGAGACGGTCGCGAAGATTCTCGACGCGGCGCTGGAGTTATTCTGCGTACAGGGTTATGAGGGGACGAGCATTCAAGACATCGTCGACCGCCTCGATGGCATGACCAAGGGTGCTGTCTATCATCACTTTAAGAGCAAAGAGGAGATTTTCAACGCCGCATTTGATCGGGCAACGGCTCCGATTGCTGAGCGCCGTCGCGCGACACTCGTTGCTGGCAATATGACGGGAGCTCAAAAGCTCAAACGACTTTATGCGCCCGAGTCCGTCGTTCCGCAAATCGAGCTATGGGCTCGCATGCATCCTGCGGCAGATCCGGTAAAAAGCTCGCGGCTGCTGGCGATGCAGTACCAAGGTTCGTTTGACGAGTCGGCCGATGGCAATCTCTTGCCAGTAATCGAGGAGGGCATCGCCGACGGCTCCATTGCGTGCGAATGCCCGCGCGAAGCAGCGGAGGCCGTATCGTTGTTAGCGAATCTTTGGCTGCTGCCATTGTTCCGTCCGCTCGAGCCCAAGGAGCGAATGCTTGCTCGCGCACAATGTTTGGCGCAGATGGCGGCCGCGGTGGGGCTTGATTTGGGTAATGAAGTGCTCCAGACAACGGCCCAGATTTGGGACGTATGGAACCGTGCCGGGTGGTAATATAGATACCAACGGTATGTAATTGATTTGTGAGGGTAGCCACGGCTGCCCTTTTCAAGTCATTAAATACATACTGACAGTATGTATTTGGGGGCAGGCTTATGGCTGGGATGCGAAGAATTAGCGTTTCATTGGCGCCAAAAACAGTGCGATCTATCAGGCTATTTGGTCTTCTTGTTGCACAGCTGTGTGCGTATTCGATGCTGTCGGCACTGTGCTTTGCGTGTCCGCTTTACTTGTTCGATTGCAGCGGCTCCTCAACGTTATATGGCGCCGTCGCGGCGATAGCGTTCATACCGGGCGTGCTCGCGACTCCGGTTGGCGGGATTTTGGCGGATCGGGGAAGACATCGCGGGGTTCTTGTGGTACTCGGCATTGTTCTGATGGCTGCATCACTGCTGTTTATCCCCATGAAACGTTCGCTGCCTCTTGCGGTTGTCGTGGCAGCAATGCTTTGCGTTCAATATGGCATCCAATCGCTGCTGAAACCGATGCTTCAAATTGAGGCGGTGCGCATGACGGGCCAAGAAAAGGTTGAGCGTGCCACTGCGTTGGTCTCGCAGATAATCATGATGAGCAATATCTTGGGGCCTGTAGTCGGGACGGCAGTCTATGGGTGCTTTGGTATCGATACTCTATGCGAAACCGCGGCGTTGACGTTTACGATGTCAGCCCTGCTGTTCGGGGGCGCACTCAAGCAAAATGCCTCATCTGAAACGATGGGAGACGGCGCGACTCGTACGACACGCCGAAACGATTTTCGGGAGTTGATTCGGTACCTGTCTCAAAACTCATCATTGCTCGTTGTGTTTTTGATTGCGGCTATTTTGAACCTTGCGTTAGTTGGGTTAACGATTGGTGCTCCCGTTATTGTTGCAAAGCATCTCGGAATGCAGTCATCCTTTGTTGGGATTATTGAGGTGGCTATGGGCTTAGGTGGTCTTGTCGGCAGTGGTTTGGTCGGTATTTGGCCGCATCGTTTTTCCTTCAAGGGCATATGTCGATATGTTGCGATGATCTGTTTAGGAGTCGTACCGATTATTGTCACGCTACTGAGCGGTCCTAACGAATTTGCGTTTGTCGCGCTTGCGGCCGGCTCGGCATGGGTCATGGCGTGGGCAAGCGTTACATCGGTTGAAGTCGTTTCATTCGTTCAGCGGTCAGCGCCAAAGGAACTCTGCGGAAAAGTGCTGGCACTCGTTTACATGGCGCTTTCCTGCGCAACGCCTATTGGCCAATTGGTTTACGGGCTCGCATATGATCGATGGACTCCGGCGATTGTATTCGCAGGAATGTTGGCGGTGCTGACGTTGATTACAGCGCTGTTTTATCGGCTGAAAAGTCGCTTATGGCGAATGTCTTAAGGCACTGGGGCACCGTGAATTTGTGGAGGCAGTGGCACGTCGCGCCGGGACGCCATTGTTTGGGCACGCCCGTTCTCGTCTACAATATCGTGCAGACGAAGGAGAGGCATGCCCATGATCAAGATGTTTGCGAGTGACTTAGACGGAACGCTGCTGAACGCCCTGCACGAGGCCGACGGAACCATCCGCCGCGCCATTCGCGAGCTGACCGAGGCTGGCCTGCATGTGGTTCCCGCGACCGGACGCTCGACGCTGCCGATCGGCGAGCATGGCTTTACGGGCCTGGCGCTTGACGCCTGCTGCTCCAATGGATCAATCGTGCGCGACAGTCATGGCGAGGTGCTCAAAACCTGGACCATCGATCCGCAGGTTACCGAGGAGCTGCTCAAGGCATTCCCGGACATTTGCTTCGACTGCTCCACGCCCGATGGCATGTTCTCGAGCGGTTCGTTCGAGATGCATCAGGCGGGCTTTAAAAAGGACAGCCCCATCAAGCGTATTGTGATGCGCGGCATGCGTGCACGTGGCGGGTATCACGAGGAGCAGTATTTCGACCAGTCGATCGGTGACATCCTGCGCCACGATGTGTGCAAGATCAACTGCCGCGTGACCTCGCCCGAGCTGGAGCGCGACCTTAAGGCATATTTGGCCGAGCGATCGGACCGCGTGGTCAACGCGCCGTTCGATCCGGTGATGTTCGAGATCACGGACGTGGCGTGCAACAAGGGCGAGAGCGTGGCCTGGCTGGCGGGCTACTACGGTATTGCCGAGGATGAGGTCGCGGTCTACGGCGACGGCGGCAACGACATCGCCATGCTCAAGCGTTTCCGCCACAGCTACGCGACCAAAAACGCAAGCGATGCAGCCAAGGCCGCCGCGAGCGCGACCATCGGCAGCTGCATGGTCCACGCCGTCCCCAAACACATGCTCGCCACCATGCGCAAGCAAAACTCCCGCACCGTCATCGAATAATGTGACAAAAGGACTGCCCCTTTGTCACATCCAAAATATTGCCTTTACGTGTTGGTGCACACGGTGTGCAATAATACTCGCACTGTGCAATAGCGCACAGGCTGAGTAACAAGGAGGACGCTTGTCCCAGCTCGAGAAATGCGATCGCCGGTCCCTTCGCTCGCAGCGTGCCCTTCGCCAGGCACTTGCCAGCGAGCTTGCCGAAAGCGGCGACCTTTCGCGCATTAATGTCGCGTCGCTCACCGAGCGCGCCGGCCTTACGCGCCGCACGTTCTATTCGCACTACCGCGATATCCCCGACTTTATCAATCAGATCGAGGACGGCTTGTTGGCCGAGATCCGTGAGCGCATTGAGCTCATCACCGCGGCTCAACTGCCCGATCTTTACCGCAACATCGATGAGCTCGAGCCGGCGCCCGGTTCGGTTGAGCTGCTGCGTTATCTTGCGGCCAACCGCGACTTAATCGGTGCGCTGCTGGGTCCGGGCGGCGACCAGGCCTTCATTAAAAGAATCATCGACACCGCTCGTGAGGCTGTGGTGCCGCGTGCGCAGACGGGCATTTTGGGCCTGGCGCTGGGCACGTTCTTTGACTATTACGTTACCTACGTCGTGAGTGCCGAGGTCGGCATGATTCAGCGCTGGTTTGAGCGTGGGCTTACCGAATCGCCCGAGGCCATGGCGCGCATTATGACGGTGCTCGCTTTTGTGCGCCCTGGTGACCTGTATGGCCAACCCATCGATATCAACGTGCCGGAATACGGCATGAAGCTATTGAACTTGCAGCTCGAGGACGCGGCCGACACCGCCGCAGCCGTCGAGTCCAACAACTAAGAGGAGAGACAATGAGCAAGCTCGTCGAGGGCATTAAGGACCGCATGGTCGCTGCCGCACGCGAGGCCGCGCCCACCGTGATGGACGCCGCGCAGAAGGCCGCGACCGCGGCTGCCGAGAAAGTTGCCGATGCCAAGAACGCGGCAGGGGAGACGTCCGTCGCTGGCGAGCCCGCTACCGCCACTGAGCCCGTAGCCGCCGCCCACGCCCCCGAAGGCGCGATCTTCAACCCCGAGAACGCTCGTGGCAACCTGCACCTGGGCATCGACGTGGGCTCCACCACCGTTAAGCTCGCCGTGCTCAACGACGACAACCAGATCGTGTACGCCAAGTACCAGCGCCATCACACCGATGTCCGTGCCTGCGCCCGCGACCTGTTCGAGGGTGCTGCGACCGTGCTGCCGACGGCCCAAATGACCTGCGCCATTACCGGCTC
>CALGKS010000300.1 GCA_937930475.1 uncultured Collinsella sp.
CGGTCTCACCGGGCCGCGCGGCAAGGAGATATATTGCCAGACCGGAGGGCCCCCGCGGGCGGGAATCCAGCACTCCATATTTTGTTCACAAATGAATAGAACCCTCAGTTGCTTCACTGAGGCCGTATTCGAAGCAGCAGCTTCTGATATTGGCGATGACCAGCTGGTTTAAAGGTGTTAAGGCATCGGTCATCTCTGGAGCGCCACTTTACTCCAAAAGCATCAGCTATTTGTTTCCCGTCGGTAAAAGGCAGATTTTGTTCGCCAAGCGTTCTTATATATAGAGGAGTTCGGGTTCGAACCCGTGCCGCGGCAACAAAAAAGCGACCAACCGGAGTCGATCGCTTTCTATTCTATGGTGGAGCATCCAGAAGATGCTTCCGAACTCGTTTTCTCGGTGCCATTCATGCTTTCGAAGCATCGTTCGACCTTCGCAGCCTCATGTTTTGAGGATCTGCCGTGTTTATCACTGTTATTAATGAGTGTGTGAGAGTGATCCTCATACAGATATATGCAATCCACCAGAGAACTGATAAGCATCTTTCTGTAGCCCCCGTTGTCTATCCTCACATCTCTCAGGTCTTCCGGAAATACACAAGCAGTCCTGGGGTCAATTTGTTTCTGCTTTCAGAGACTTTTTTGAGAGTTTTTAAAGACAGTTCAAAGCAATAAGTGAGACACCATAAAGCAGAGCAAGATGTGCCGGATAGAAAATGTAGAAGAAATATTTCAGCTTCAGCCCTCGCTCGCCATTATAAAGATTGATAAGCAACAACGAAACGACCGCGGCGGCAACATCAGGATTAAATACATTAGCTGTAACAAACTCAAATCCGCCGCCAATTATATGGCATGACGAAAGGAGTACTGCGCATACTGCAGCAAAGAACATCTTGGCCTTGCTGTCGTGGAATAAATAGAATGCAGCCACAAGCAGAATGCCATACACACCGCCATCTAGTTTAGTGTATTCAGCTGTCAGTGCAGTCAAAACAATCAGAGCAGTTTCTGCGGTGTACCTTTTCCATTTTGAAAGACTTTGTATTTTTTCCAGAACAATCAAAAAAACCAAGGAAAGCAGGAGCTCACACATAACATTTTGTTGCCGAAGGTCAAATAGTTGCCCGGTTTGAACGAAATCGTATATGGGCTCCGCAATGATTGCGAAGACAAGCATATTTCGCAGGTACCTCTTTATGTCATGAGTATGCAAAAATCCCTCAACTATCAAAAAGCAAAATAAGGGAAATGCAATTCTGCCAAGAACATGAAGTACATCCGAAGTCTCGCTTAAAATCGCCCATTGTTCGTCTGATATCTGATTGTACGATGCGTGAGTCATGATTCCATTGGTCAGGACGATCCTGCTTACATGATCGAGAACCATCGAAATGGCTGCTATTATCTTTAATGTGCTGCCGCTAATTCCGTATCTATCTGTTTTCATTTCGTTTTCCTTTCTTTGGGTGGCCCGTCAGGGGTTCAGCCTGCTCCGCAGGCGGCCGCTGCGGCGCTTCGCGCCTCGCGCGCTGCGCTGGCAAACGCTCACGCGTTTCCTCAGCTCCGCGCCCTTTCGGGTTCGAACCCGTGGCGCGGCAACAAAAAAAGCGACCAACCGTAGTCGATCGCTTTCTTTTCTATGGTGGGCCGTCAGGGGTTCGAACCCTGGACCTTGGGATTAAAAGTCCCCTGCTCTGCCAGCTGAGCTAACGGCCCGTGGGTGGCATTGTACCACGGTCTGGGACTATTCCCAACTCCATTGGCCGTTCTGGAAAATCACAACTTCACGTCCATCAGGCGTAATGCCCGTGATATCGATATCGTCCGTGCCAATCATAAAGTCGACATGCGTGCTCGAAACGTTAACGCCGTGCTCCAAAAGCTCCTCTTTGGACATGTCGTATCCGCCTTCGATGCACTCGGGGAAACCGACGCCCAGCGCAAGGTGGCAGCTGGCATTCTCGTCATAGAGCGTGTCATAGAACAGGACGCCGCTTTCGCGAATCGGCGTGTTCTTGGAAATGAGCGCGACCTCGCCCAGATGAGCTGCGCCCTCGTCAGTTTCGATAATGCTTGCCAGCGTTGCCTTGCCCACGCGAGCATCGTATTCCACCACGCGACCGTTCTCGAACTTAATCCAAAAATCGTCAACCTTGTTGCCGTGGTGGATGAGCGGCATGGCCGAATACACGATACCGTCGGCACGCATGCGGTCGGGCGACGTAAAGACTTCCTCAGTGGGAATATTGGGGAAGAAGGGGTGTCCATCGGGCGTCTTACCCTTGCCGCCGGCCCACTCGTGGCCCTTCGTCATGCCGATCGTCAGGTCGGTTCCATTTGACGCGGTATAACGCAGGCGGTCAAAACGATTGTCGTTCAGGAAGCGCAGGTTCTTTTCGAACGCTGCGTCATGAAGCTCCCAATCGCTCTCCGGGTCCTGGCCATCGGCGCGAGCGGTGTGCAGAATCGCATTCCACAGCTTATAGATTGCAACCTCATCGGCGTCTCCCGGGAACACCTCGCGCGCCCAAGCCACGACCGGCGCGCCGGCGATGCACCACGGGTTGATGTTGTAATCCAGTCCGCGACGGAACACCTTGCACTGCGTGTTCCTCGCCTTAGATGCGGCGGCGGGCTTGGCAGGATCGATGCCCTTGAGAGCTGCAGGGTCCGCACCTTCGATAAAGATAAAGCAGGCGCCGTCCTGGGCAAGGGAGTCCAGCTGCAGGCGCTTCCACTCGGGCGTCTGCTCAAAATAGCTTTTCTCGACATGCTCGTAGGTGAGCCTTGTCACGGTATCGTCGGCCCAAATGACTGTCACGTGGCCAGCGCCGGCCGCATAAGCCTCCGCGACCACCACACGCGCAAACGTCGCGCACTCGACCGGAGACTGAACGACAACCTCCTGGCCGGACTTGACGTTTACGCCCTTGCGGACAACCAAGCGCGCGTAGTTTTTAATCTTGGGCTCCAGGGCCTTCATACCCTCCAGAGCTTCTTCGACCGTCAGGGCAGCTCGAATCATGTGCCACTCCATCTATCTATAGAACAGTAAAAAGACGCGCCGCAAAAACGACGCGCCTTATATCTTAACGACAAGTATGAATACAAACGCTACTTCTTCTTGGAGGCCTTCGTGTCCTCTTCGGCAGCCGCGCGCTCAATAAGAGCGTTGAGCTTGTTCTCGGACATGCCCTCGGCCTGCGTGCGATACATATTACGCAGGGGACGAATGCGGACAAAGTCGTAGATAAAGTCACCCAGAATGATGACGTAGGACAAAACGATGCCGACCATCTGGACGGGACTGGACACCGTGCCGCCGGGAGCGAAGTAGAGCGAAGCCCAAATTGCCACGACGAGCACCATGCCGATAGCGAGCACGGCCCACCAAATACGGCGACGCTTAGTGTAGTCCTCATCCTGCTTGAGGAGAATATTCGACACCGTGTAGATACGATCCTCGCGAGCACGCTGCTTGGCCTTGCGGGCGCGCTTCTCCTCCTTGGAAAGGCCGTCCAGGTTTTCACCCTTCTCGAGCTCTTTGCGGCGTGCCTTGGATGATGCCGGCACGACGCGAACGGAGCTCGCTGCCTGGCGGGCGGGTTTAGCAGATGCGGCGGACTTGCGCGCAACCCCGGTAACTTCGTGGGATTGCGTGCGCTTGTTCGTGGCGCTACGGGTACTCACTTATGCGTTCTCCTTCATGCTTGTGAACTGGGAGCCCGTGATGATCTGGAAGGCCTCGCGATAGCGCTCGGACGTGCCATCGATGACCTCGGCGGGCAGGTGCGGGGTCTCCCCCGTCATATCCCAGTTGGCTTTGAGCCAATTGCGGACGAATTGTTTGTCGTAGCTGGGCTGAATCTTGCCCTCCTCGTAGCTGGCGGCAGGCCAGAAACGGCTGGAGTCGGGCGTGAGGCACTCGTCGATCAGCGTAACCTTACCATCGATGACACCAAACTCGAACTTGGTGTCGGCGATGATGATGCCTCGAGTCGCGGCATACTCGGCAGCGGCCTTGTAAATCTTGAGGGACAGGTCGCGAATCTGCGCGGCGATGTCCTCGCCCACGATCTCGCAGCAACGCTCGAACGAAATGTTCTCGTCGTGGTCGCCGATCTCGGCCTTCGTGGACGGCGTGAACAGCGGCTCGGGAAGCTTGGAGGCCTCGGTCAGACCCTCGGGCAGCTGAATGCCGCAGACGGTACCGTTCTCGTCATAGGTCTTCTTGCCCGAACCGGTCAGATAGCCGCGGACGATGCACTCGATAGGAATCGTCTGGGCCTTCTTGACCAGCATGGCGCGGCCTGCGAGGTAGTCACGATACTCGGCAAACTCCTCGGGGAAATCCGCCGGGTCAATGGAGACGAGGTGGTTGGGAACGATATCGGCAAACTTGTCGAACCAGAATGCCGAGATGCGGTTGAGCACCTCTCCCTTAAACGGAATCTCGTCGGGAAGAATGAAGTCGAACGCAGAAATGCGGTCGGTGGCGACCATCAACAGGTTTTCACCGGCATCGTAGATATCACGAACCTTGCCACGGGAATCCGGACGACGCTCCATCGTTGTCACGTGAGTCACTCCTTACCTAAATACGACAGTAATGCGGGTTCTTTCCCGCACGTTTTCGCAAACTCGGAGCGGCAGGGACGAAACCCCCTCCTTCACCGAATAGCGAAAAGCTAGTGCTCCATTGTAGTAGATGCCGCGTCCGCCGTGTGCTCGCGAGGCAGATGAATCGTAAAAGTCGTACCCTTTCCAAGCTCCGACTCCACGGATATGTAGCCGTGATGACGCTCGACAATCTGCTTAGTCACGGCGAGGCCCACGCCCAGGCCACCCGCCTCGCGGGCGCGACTGGCGTCGGCACGCCAAAAACGACCGAAGATGCGCGACAAATCATCCTTGGCGATACCGATGCCCGTATCCGAAACCGCAATATCGACGTGCTTGCGGTCGCTGAGCACCGACACCACGACCCAACCCCCCTCGGGGGTATAGCGCATGGCGTTACTCAAGAGGTTGATGACGCATTGCGTGATCATGTCGGGATCCGCCTCGACAACGTCATCGTGGCCCTGCGTCTCATCTGCAAAGCGCAAACGCAGGTCACGGTCGGCAAACAGGCGCTCCTGGCCATTCACAATCGAACGCACAAACGGCACCATGTCCACCGGCTCCAGGTTGAGCGGCGCGGTACTGTTTTCCATGCGCGACAGGTCGAGCATCTGCTGCACCAGACGGGCCAGACGACGCGTCTCGGATGCGACTGTCTCCAGGTGTTCGTCGTCGGTGGGATACACACCGTCTTGCATGGCCTCGACCGTTGCAAGCATGGCCATGAGCGGCGTGCGCAGCTCGTGGGCAACATCAGAGGTCAGGCGCTTCTCGTGCTTCATGTCCTTTTCGAGTGAGGTGGCCATCTCGTCGAAGGTCTCTCCCAGCTGGTCGATCTCATCATCGCCGCGCAAGCCCGTACGAGCGGACAGGTCTCCATCGCGAATCTGCTTGGCGGTGCTGGTAATACGATGAATCGGCTTGGTGAGCATGCGCGACATGAGCGCTCCGATAACGACCGAGATGCAGACGGCCACAACCGCGGCAAGGGCCATGGCGTTAAAGGTCTTCTCTCTGAATGCTGAGTCTGCCCTGGTGAGCAGAGCATCGGAGCCAATCGCCCACAATTTGACCTGACCCACGTGCTCGCCGGAGGACGTCACGATCTCAACGTTGGCAACACTATTGGAATCGGTGGGAGCAGACGAGACTGGACTGTGCGATGCCTTCTTTCCGCTCGTACCGTCGGTCGTCGCCTGATTTTCGCGTACATCGGCAGTAGCGCTTGCCGAGGGCCACGAGTCGTCGTAGACGATGACGCCCTTTTTATTGACGACCTGCATACCAAGATCGTCGGACACCAAACTCGATGTCGCGACCGTGCGCAGCTCCCCCGCGGTCCAAGAACCATTTTCCTCATATGACGTTGCCAACTTTTCGGCAGCGGAATTGGCGATTTCGACAATATTGGAGCGCGTGTAATCCGTAAAAACCGTGCCCCATACAACGGAGACTACGCCCACCAGCACCAATACCGTCATGAGCGATGTCAGGGCAAAAGCCAGGGCCATACGCGAGGGATAGCTCATCGTTGGCCGTGAATCGGAACGAGGCGTGTTCCAACTAGCCTTGGAACCCGCCTCGTTCTCCTGCTTATGCTTTTGCCCGATTTCAAAGCGCGCAGGTGTCATATGTGATTTCCTTTATTTCTCGTCCGACTTATCGGTCTTGGTCGGAGCCTCGAAGCGGTAGCCGACACCGTGGACGGTGTAGAGCCATTTGGGCTTCTTGGGGTCGTCGCCCAGCTTGGCGCGAAGGTTCTTCACGTGGCTGTCGATGGTGCGCTCGTAACCCTCAAAGTCGTAGCCGAGCACCTTCTCGACCAGCTCCATGCGGTTGTAGACGCGGCCGGGGTGACGGGCAAGCGTGGTGAGCAGCTTGAACTCGGAAGCCGTCAGGTCGACTTCCTTGCCCTCGACCAAAATCTTGTGGCCCGAGATGTCAATGACCAGATCGCCAAAGTCGAGCACCTCGACGGCCGGCTCATCGGCCTGGTGGGCACGGCGGAACAAGGCACGCACGCGCGCGACAAGCTCGCGCGGCGAGAACGGCTTGATCAGGTAGTCGTCGGCACCGAGCTCGAGGCCGATAATACGGTCCTCGATCTCGCCCTTGGCCGTCAGCATAATGATGGGGACATCCGAGGTATCGCGAATGGTGCGGCAAACGCGCTCGCCGGGAATCTTAGGGAGCATGAGGTCGAGCACGACCAGGTCGAACTGATGCTTCTCGAACTCCTCGATAGCGGACTGGCCGTCGCCCACGCCCACAACCCAATAGCCCTCGCGCTCGAGATAGGCAGCGACAGCGTCACGGATTGCCTTCTCGTCCTCGACCAGCAGAATCTTTTTTGCATCTGAAGCCATAACACGGCCCCCCCTGTCTCAATTAGCTAAGAACAAGATCATTTTAACGCACCTGAGCCCACCGGGCATCGCATGGGTGCGATAGCTCGGCGGGCGGTACTCATAGTCACAACGCGCTTATTCCCCTGTCGACGCCTTTTTAACCCCTCGGAGACTAAAGAGAGAACAAGCGAGCGGTAACCGTCTCGGGAATTCCCTGGCTGTTACGCACCGTTGCGTACGTTAAGAACGAGCTCGATTTACCCGCCGTAGCAGGATAATCGCCATACTCCAAGGCTCGGTCGGGCGACAGAAGCGAGCCGTAGGTCTTAGCCGAAGTGTCAATCAAAAAATGCGACGCCTGAACTTTAACCAGGTATTTGTTTTTCCTTCCCGCAGCGCACGCGAGCGGCTCACGCGAAAGGAAGAGGTACGGCCCGCCCTCGTTACCGATATAGGTGCCCATATTGCCCAGGCTGCCCACACCGCTATACGTCGCCTCAATGGAGAACACGAAGGTGTCTCCCATATACACGGCCTCGAAAGGCGAAACCGACGAAGGAAGCACCAGCTGAGCCCGCTTCGTGTTGTTGCCGTCAGTCAGGTCGATCGCCGTCATACCGTAATAGACGCCCTCATCATTGTGTACACGGGGCGAGATGGTCAGGATGCCGTCGCTCACACGCGGGGCGGATGCGAAGCGGCCCGTCGACTTCCAAATAGTCTCAGGCTTGGACTCGCTGGGCGACTGACGGTAGCAGTACGAATCGTTACTCGTCTTGGTGCCGCCGGACGAAGGCATCTTATACCAGATGACCGACGACCCATACGCCGTGAAGAGCGGCGGATCGTAGTTTTCGCCACCGCGGTCGAGCTCGACAGCGTTGCCGGTAAGGGAGGAGCCTGCAAGGTTTTGCGCATAGAGTTTCCAAGACGCATTGGCAAAGTTCATCTCGACCCACGCGAACACGCCATCACCCGCGCGAACGTCGTAAAACGCATAACCGGTTCCCTCAATGGGATCCTCAATAAGTGTGGTAAGCGAGCCATCGCCTAGGTTGAGCACACCAAGCGTATTGGCATGCAGGGCAGAAGCAGGCGCCATCATCGCGGCAGCGTAGTCGCCATCGCAGTAGTACAGCAGCGTGCCCAGCGGCAGCGTCCACGAGGCCGCGGGCTCAAGATCGATATCAACAGCTTCGTACTCATCAGTGATCGAAACAATCTTCGAATCGTCCTTGATAACCTGCGGCTCGCCAGCGGCGTCATCACTCGTGCCCGTTTTTTTCGAGCAACCGGCCAGTACGGCAGCAGCACCGGTAGCGGCGCCACCCAGCACAAAACCTCGACGCGTTATTCCATTCTTAAAGCGATCAGCGATGCTCATTAGGCGATCTCTGCGCGAGCGGCCTCGATAGCGCGCGTAAGCTGATCGGCGCAAGAGGTCTTTTTCATACCGCAGGTATTACCGGCGAGAACCTCGATTACGCGATCGGCGGGAGCGCCCTCGACCAGCCTGGAGATGGCCTTGAGGTTGCCATCGCAGCCGCCAGTAAACTCGACGCCCAGCACCTTGCTGCCATCGTCAGAGAGATTGAGGTGAATATTGCGAGAGCATACACCCTGAGGCTTGTAGTCAAAACTAATCATTGAGATCCCCTCTCAGAAAGAAATTTCAGACGTCTATTATCCCCGCCTGGACCGACTTATTATCGCAAGCACCGATTCAACATCCTACGATGCTTGGACTGGTGGGGGCAAGATTAGCAGTCCGCACCCTGTACGTGGACCATGCGCTTCTCACGATACATATTGTGGTCGGCGACGCGATATACATCGGCCAGCGTATTTCCAGCCGTCTCGACGGTCGCCACGCCAATCGATGCGCTGACCGTCAGGGTCTCATCGCTTACCGCGGCAAGACCGAGACGAAGGTCCTGTTCCAGCCCGAGCGCAGACTCGTTGTCAGTATGGGGACAAACCAGCAAAAACTCGTCGCCGCCAACGCGCATCGGCAGGTAATCCGCACCAGCCACCCGCCGCAGCACGGACGCCGTCCGTCGCAGCAGTTCATCCCCCATCTCGTGACCATAGATGTCGTTGGTCCGCTTGAGATAATTACAGTCCACCATAATCACGCTCACTGGCAAGCCCTCGTTTACCAGGCTATCTCCACGCGATTCAAGATAGTTGCGGTTGCGAAGCCCCGTCAGCTTATCTTGGTATGACAGCTCCTCGGCATGCTTGACCATCGATATGTTGTGCGTCGCCACGACGACCGATTCCAGCCGGCCTTGCTCGTCGCGATGCTGGGGGACGACCTGCAGCGAATACCAAGTACCTCGACAATCTCGCACCTCGGCGGCCAAGTATGGCACGCCCTCCATACGATCCCGAAGTGTCTTCATATCCACAAGTCCCACAACCGCTTCACGGCTTTCGGGGCTCACGATATCTCGGCAGACCGTGTCCATAAAGTCATACGCCTCGCTGTGTTCGGCAAATATCTTCGCTATCGCCGGCGACATGTTGATTCCCTCGATCTCGAGCGTATCGAGATGTAAAAGGAAGGTCGAGTCGTAGATGGCACTTATGGCATTGATAATGCCGAGCTGTTTATCCTTTTCGACCAAATTGCGGTGGTTAACGATATTTCGAGCCAACAGCACCACGACCCAAAACGCAAGGCTCACCAAGACGCCAGCAGCGACAAATGTGATCCTGCCAGACATGACCTCAGATTTGGGATACAGCGCAAACAGGCGGTAGTCCTTATACGCCGCACGCACGGCATACCAGGTAGCCCCCCGATATTCGACACGTGTTAGTCCTTCGTCTTTCCAGTCAATTCCACTATCGACGAGAAGTCGAGCAAGGGTTATATCGACGGTCGAATCGTTTGAAGAAACGATTTGTGCATCGCGCATCACGAGCACCGTTGGGCTCTGATGGAATGTGTTGTTCACGAGCACGTCGGCGATCGTGTACGAATAATCATCGGCGGGCTCGGGCGCAAGCGATCGGTACCCCAGCGCTACGCCATCACCGTACGGAACGGCACTCACGGCAAAGTCGACATCGCGACGCTCGACGACGGTGGAGTAGGACACCTTGGAGCCTCGATACATCGATACGACCGACGAACAGGCCAGCTCCTCTCGCCACAGCATCAGCGGATCGCGACCGTCGATATCGTAATGAGCGGCCATATGGCCGTCGGCGTCCATGACCAGCATTCCCGAAAGGTGCTCGGTATGGACGTACTCCTCGACACGATCATCGTTGGCCTCAACGCGATCAGGCGGCAAGAACGTCGAAAACGACTCGACCGCGGCATCCAAATTGTGCGTCGCCTCGGTTTTTCTTCCCTGCTCATATCGGTCATATTTTTCGCAGGCGGCCTGTAAAAACACCATGGCTTCCCGGCCAAACCCAAGCGTCTTATCGAGGCAGCGATGCGTGCCGATCGTATACAGCAGGCCCAACAAGACAATGCTGGTCACAACGGCGACAGCCGCGGTAACTAAATGCTTTCGATGCAAGCGGCGCTCATCATTTGTCATGATTCCGCTCCTTGCCTACCTGTCGTCGCCCCTGCCTTGTAACTGTCCACAATGCGCTCAATCGTGCCATCTCGGTCCATGTCGAACAGCACGGTATTGAGGTTTTTGACGTACTCCCCCTCATAGCTGTTCTCAAACGCAACGCCCAGGTCAACTGTCATAACGTTGTCGGCAAACACGCGATAAACACCGGGATACTGCGCGACGAGCCGGTCGAGCGATTGAACGTCCGCCATCCAACAGTCAACATAACCTTTGACCAGGGCAGCTTTGCAGAGTTCGGCAGAGCCATATGATTTGATATGCACATCCGGCGAGATCCCTAGGTCCCCGGCAAGCAATCGGCGTTCACTCACCGAACCCGCAATCACCGCAACGGTCTTGCTTCCATCGAGAGACGCCAAACCCTTGATACCACTCGTTTTCTTGGCGGCAACCGAGACTGTCACGGTCAGATACGGCTCAGTCCAGTAATAATCGTCTTCGCGATAATTGGGCGAATAGTCGCACCACAGACAATCGATATCGCCGTTTTTGAGCAGGCGATCGCGATCATTCCAAGATATGTCAACAAATTGCGGTTTGATTCCAGCACGCTTGCAGGCCTCGAGGGCGATATCGATATCGATACCGGCATAATCGCCTGTGGTATCGACATACACATAGGGGTCATTATCCGTAACGCCAATCTTGAGCACCGGGAGATCTCTGTCGGCTTCATTCGAGGAGGAAGAACTGCTTCGAACGGTATACGTCAGGGCGCCCGCACAGACGGCAACAAGGAGTATGAGCGCGAACGAGACGATGGTGGCCCGCTTGATGCGTCTGGGCACGTGCCCCCTTTCATCGAAACAGCAGTCGAAGTTCATTTTATTACCCGGGCGCATATGCGACAGTAAAAAAAGCGCCTCGCCCAAGACGGGCAAGGCGCCAAAGGTTGAAATGCATCCGCAAGCGGTCGAATTAGGCTAACCCTACTCGAAGCTCAGCTGCTCCAGGCGATCGAAGACCGTGTCAATGCGGGTGAGGAAGTCCCACGGGTCAAAGATCTCGTCGAGCTTCTCCTGGCTGACGGTGCAGCGCGGATCGGCCTCGAGGCGCTCCTTAAAGGTGGGGCCAGAGACACAATCCTGCACCTCGTGCCAGGTGGCCATGGCGTTTTCCTGAACGATAGCGTAGGCGTCCTCGCGGGTAATGCCCGTGTCGACAAGGGCAAGCAGCACCTTAGAAGAGAAGATGAGGCCGCGGGTCTTGTTGAGGTTGGCCATCATGCGGGCCGGATACAGCTGCAGGCCGTCGATAACGCGGATGAGGCACTGGAACATATGGTCAAGCGCGATAAAGCTATCAGCCTGGGCGACACGCTCGGCAGAAGAGTGCGAAATGTCGCGCTCGTGCCACAGGGCAACGTTGTCAAAGGCGACCTGAGCGTTGGACTTCACGACGCGCGACAGGCCGCAGACCTTCTCCATGGTGATGGGGTTGCGCTTGTGCGGCATGGCGGAGCTGCCCTTTTGGCCCTTGCGGAAGGGCTCCTCGGCCTCGAGCGTATCGGTCTTCTGCAGGTTGCGGACCTCGGTCGCGATGCGCTCGCAGGTGGCCGCTGTAGTGGCAAGCACGCCGGCAAGGTAGGCGTGGTGATCGCGGCTGATGACCTGCGTGGACAGCGGGTCGTGAACCAGATCTAGGTGCTCACAGACGTACTCCTCGACGAACGGCTCGATGGAGCTGTAGGTGCCGACGGCACCGGAGATGGCACCGAAGGCAACGTTCTTGCGAGCGTCCTCAAGACGATCGAGATCGCGCTTGAGCTCCCACGCCCAAGAGCCAAACTTCATGCCAAAGGTCATCGGCTCGGCATGGATGCCATGGGTTCGGCCGGCGCAGAGTGTATTGCGCTCCTCGAAGGCGCGGCGCTTGCAGATCACGCCGAGCTTCTTGACGTCCTCGATAATCAGGTCACACGCCTGAGTAAGCTGATAGCACAGAGCCGTATCACCCAGGTCGGAGCTGGTCATACCATAGTGAACCCAGCGGCTAGGTTTGGGCTCGCCCTCGGGAACATCGGCGTCGATATATTCCTTCATGTTGGTCAGGAAGGCGATGACATCGTGGCGCGTGACCTCCTCGATCTCGTCAACCTTCGCCTTCTCAAAGTTGGCGTGGTCGCGAATCCACTGGGCCTCTTCTTTGGAAATACCGATCTTGCCGAGCTCCGCCTGAGCCTCGCAGGCCAGGACCTCAATCTCCTGCCAAATGGCGTACTTGTTCTCGAGGGAGAAGATGTGTCCCATCTCCGGGCGGGTATAGCGATCGATCATAGCGGCTCCTTTTTGGTTATTGGCACGTTGGTCGTAACCCAACCATTGTACCGTGCGCAGGTGCGAGTATGGGCAGCAGGCATTAACCAAACATTTTGGAATTGAAGCGGGCAGAAAATGGGCTGCGGTGTCACCGCAGCAAGCGGCAATAGTTCCGTGAACTAATGTAATTTCATTCGCTATCTGCGAAGCTACATGCAAAATTACATTAGAAGGAGACGTACTGTTTGCCGTTTCCCCTGGCAGCTGCCCTGCAAGATCAATGAAAAGCGCAAACATTGTATGCATTGAAATACATAAGCTCACAGCTGGTCTACAGTCTTATATGCGACTGACTAATGTAACGAGAGATATAATTACATTAGTTGCGGATTAAATTACATTATATGGAGTGCCATGATACGAAAAACGAGTGAAATGCCCTCCCTGCTTCTGCGTATCATTGCCGACGTCGAGACCGAGGTCGTCGAATACAAGGCAGCAAAGCAGAACTATGATTTCGAGGATATTGGCAAGTATTTCTCCGCCCTCAGCAATGAGGCCAATTTGCGCAAGGCAGAGTGCGGATGGCTTTTCTTTGGCATTTCAAACGACCGCCAAATAAAGGGGACCGCTTACCGTAAAGAGCCCCAAGCGCCAAGCGTCGGCCTGCGACGCCTAAAGCACGAGATCGCCCAATACACAAATAACGGCATGACTTTCGAAGAAATTTACGAGTTTGAGGTTGATGGCAAGAGAGTCATTGCTTTCCAGATACCGGCCGGCAGCTTCGCAACGCCAACGACTTGGCACGGAATCCCCTGGTCACGTGAGAATGAATCCCTCGTAGAGATGCCGAAGTTCAAACTCGACGCCATCTACGGGCAGAGTCGACCCGACTGGTCGCGTCAGATTGCCTACGAGGCAAACCTCGATGACCTTGATCCAGAGGCAGTTAGCTTTGCGTGCTCCAAATTCGTCGATAAGTTCGGAGAAAGTCAGCCTGCCGTTCGTAGCCTCGATGAAGAATCTATCCTCAGCAAAATGGCGCTTGTGATTCACGGCCACGTGAGCAATGCGGCACTCGTTCTTCTGGGCAAACCGGAATCGAGCGTCTTTCTGGGTGGCATCGAGCCGCGCATCACTTGGACGCTCTACGCGAGCGATGGCTCCACTATGGCCTACGAACACTTTGAGCCACCCTTCATTCTGCAGGTCGATCGTATCCTGGGAAAGATAAGAAACGAAAAATATCGCTTCTTCGACCGTGAAGAGACGCTGTTTCCCACCGAAGCGCATCGTTACAGTCCCGAAGTCATTCGAGAACTTCTCCATAACGCCATAGCACATCAAGATTTCAGGATGTCAGGGAAGATCAACGTTCTCGAGTATGAGGACAAACTTGTATTCAAGAACGAGGGCGCCTTTATCCCCGGGACGATAGAGAATGCGCTCGCGAGCGGTTACAAGCCGCCGTACTATCGTAATCCTCTGCTTTCAAGTGCCATGAACAAGACGGGCATGATGGACCGCAACGCCATAGGTATTCGCAACGTCTTCGATATTCAGCGCAACCGCCTGCTACCAATGCCCACCTACGATCTATCTGAGGTTGGACGCGTTGCCGTGACACTGTACGGTACGGTACTCAACGAGGACTATTCTCGACTTCTCGCAAGCAATCGAAATCTTGATTTGGCGACAGTGTTGCTGTTAGACCTCGTTCAAAAGGGACTACCCGTCACAAAGGAACAGTCACGCCTGCTTCACGAACAGGGCCTCGTTAGAGGTCGTTACCCCAAGCTGACGGTCTCAGCCGAGGTGGCAGCAGTCACCGGCACCCACAGTGAGTATGTGCGAAACAAGGGAGTAGACAACAGTGTCTTCAAGGAACTGATTTTGGAACTCCTGCGCGTGCGCCCATGTTCAAGAGCGGAGATTATCGCGGGGCTGGATCATGCCTTGCCGGCAGACCTTACGGCAAAGCAAAAAGGCGACCATGTAAGCTATCTGCTCCAAAGCCTACGGAAAGCTGGCCACATCACCAACGCTGGAAGCACTTCGGCTGCTGAGTGGCACGTAGTCGAGTGATATAGCTCGCGATTTCGATTCTGCCAAACAAGTACATTCCAAGCCAAGTGCGCAACTAGCCCAGAACGTGCCTGACTGCCAGTCGTGATAGGACATATCCTCCGTCGCCTGGCATCGCACAGCGTCAAGCAACAGCGCGTATGGTTGATCCAACTGAAGTCGACACCCAATCGGGCATTGCAACCTCGCGAGACGGCAGTCTCATACAACAAAAATAGCTCCCTGCCACTCCATGCATGAGCGGCAGGGAGCGCTCATGACGGACCATTTCTCAAGTTCCACCTTCCTCAACCGTAAAAACGCCCAACGTCTTAGAGGCCGTTTTTACATTTGTTGGCTTCTGTTTCTTTAATTAAAAATCATCCTTTACCTGCTGATTCGCGTTATTTTGCTTGTCTATATATAGGTATAGACCTATACTAATTCCTATTATGGCAAAGCTATGTCCTTGGGAGGTGTCATGCCGTCAGAAGCTCAAAAGCGGGCCGATCGTAAGTACAAGCACGACAAGACCCAGCAGTTCTGTCTGCGGTTCTATCCCGCTGAAGAGGAAATCTGGTCATTCCTCTCTGCGCAGGAGAACAAACAGGGGTTTCTTAAAGATTTGATTAGCCGCGAGATGGGCGGCGCATCGGACGGCCCCGTGCACGTTGGCAGCAACACCAAGGTTGGAAGGACGGAATCGTAATGTCACAAGTGAGCAAGGCTTCGATCATCCAGCCGGAGACCATACTGGACTTCATCGACGGTGTGACACAGCGTAGGGACACCCCCGAGGAGCGTGTGCGCCAGGAAATCTTGAAGTCCCTCGTTCGTGAGTACGGCTACAAGAAGGAGCAGATTGGGGTCGAGGAGTCGATTAAATTTGGCAGCAACCGCAAGGCGGTCGATATCGCCATCTGGGAACCCGACAAGACCCACACCCAAGAGAACATCTACATCATCGTCGAGTGTAAAGACCCCAAGACCAAGGCAAAGGGCAAGAAAGACGGCGTGGACCAGATGCATTCCTATGCGTCCGCCTGTATGAATTCTACCTACGGCATGTGGACCAACGGCGACGAGCTGCTTACCTTCCGTTACGTGGTGGACGATGCTGGCAAGCGCGGCCCCGAGGCCGTGCCCGACCTGCCGCATGCCGGCGGCGAGGTACCCGACGACGCGCCGCGCTTCGACCAACTGCGCCCCGCCGCCAGTGACTCGCTACTGTACTCATTCCGCCGCTGCCACAACTACATCGCCGGAAACCAAGGCATCCAAAAGGCCGAGGCATTCCTTGAGCTGCTCAAGATCATATTCTGCAAAATTCAGGACGAGCGCGACTCCGAAACGCCGACGTTCTACATCACGCCGACCGAACGCCAGGGCGCCGCAGGCAAGAAGAAGTGCCGCAAGCGCATCGAGGCACTCTTTGGAAGCGTCAAGCAGTCGTACGAGACAATCTTCAAGGCCGATGAGCGCATCGCGCTAACCGACGACGTGCTCGCCTACATCGTGGCGCAGCTGCAAATGTATTCCTTGCTCGAGAGTGACGTGGACGTTAAGGGCCACGCATACGAAACAATCGTGGGTTCCAACCTGCGCGGCGACAAGGGTCAATTCTTCACACCACGCAACATGTGTCACATGATGGTGCGGATGGTCGACCCGTCCGAAAACGACGTCATCCTTGACCCCGCCATGGGCACCTGCGGGTTTTTGGTCACGGCCATGAACTATGTGCTCGAGAAAATCAGCGACTCCGTCGACGCGAGCGGACGCAGCAAGACCGCCAAGCAGGAGGCGCTGATCGCGCGCAAACGCGAGTTCCTGTCCAAGCACATCGTGGGCATCGATTTTGACCCCATCTTGGTGCGCGCTTCCAAGATGAACATGGTCATGAACAACGACGGCACAGGCCAGCTGTTCCACGCAAACTCGCTCGAGCCGTTCTCGGGCTTTGAACCCAAGCTGCAGAAGGCGCTGCGCCTGGACGCCGCCGACGTCGCGGCAAATAAGGCACTGCAGCCGGGGCACGGCGTTACGTCGATTATGACCAACCCGCCTTTTGGCTCCAAGATTCCCATCGAAGACCCGGCGATTCTGGAATCCTTCGACCTTGGGCACACCTGGTCGTGGTTCGAGGAGGATGCCGAGTGGAGGATGGAACCTAAGCTCTTCTCATCCCAGCCGCCCGAGATCCTCTTCATCGAGCGATGCGTCCGCCTGCTTGAGCCCGGCATGGGCGTAGCGGCGCTCGTCATTCCCAATGGCATCCTGGGCAATCCAGGCCTTGGCTACGTACGTCAGTGGATTTTGCGCCATGCACAAATCCTGGGCTCGGTGGACATGCACCCGGACGCCTTCCAGCCCAACGTGGGCGTGCAGACATCCATCCTTGTGCTGCGACGCTGGGACAGCGAGGAAGAGGCGTACTGCAAGGACGGCACCTTCCAGGATTACAAGATGTTCATGGCCATCTGCGACCACGTGGGGCACGACAAGCGCGGACAGACCACCTACGTGCGCGACGACGACGGCTACCCAATCGTGCGGGAGCAGACCACCGCGGTGACAGGCAAGGTGGGCTCCGAGGATGAGAGCGGTCACACTTCGACGGAGCGTGTGGTGGATGACGAGACGATGGCAATAGCCGATGCCTTCCTTGAATGGAGGCGCGACCAATGACGAATGCGCCTTTGGTGAAGAGCATCCGGCTTTCCACCGTACTGGGCGGCGACGTGCGGCTCGAAGCCTCGACCTACCTGCGCGACGGGTATGGCTTCGTGAGCCTCGCCAACCAGTGCGACAACCATAAGAGGCTTGGCGACCTTGCCGACATCTGGCAGCCGAACAGACTGACGGGGTATACCGTGCCGGAAGGCAAGGGGTTGCCCTTCTTTACCGCCGGCCAGGTGTTCGAGGACTTCCCCCGTGTGAGAAAGTGGCTCGCAGCGCCCTTTGTGCCGCAAGCTGATTCCAGATACGTTAAGCAAGACTGGCTGTTGCTTTCATGCTCGGGTGTGGTAGGCAACGTTACTGCCGTGTACCCGCACCACATGAACAAGGTCATCACGCACGACCTGCTGCGCATTGAGCCGAAAAACCGGGACGAGTACGGCTGGCTCTACGCGTACATGAAGACGGACTTCTTCAAGCAGATCGCTCGAGCGGCTCAGTATGGGCACATGATCAAGCACATCGAGGTGTCCCACGCCAACGAGTTTCCGGTAATCATGCCCGACGCGGCCACGCGCAAAGCCATCGGCGACAAAGCCACCGAGGCCGTGCGCCTGCGCGGCGAAGCATGGAGGCTGCGGGACGAGGCGTTTAAGCTGTTGGAGAAGGAGGTCGGTATTGCTTGTGAGGCAGAAAGTCCTGCAGGAACATGCGTGGTGAGTTTATCCAAAGTTATTGACAACAGATCGCGCCTTGATGCTGACAGTTATGCCGGCTCCATAAGCGCCGTAGACTCATTGGTTGACGTAATGGAGTATGCGCCACTTGCTGAACTTGTAGAGGACGTCGAAGAGCTTCCTCGCTTCAAGCGGTTTTATGGCGATTCCAACGTTCCCTTTGTGGGTGTGTCCGAGGTCTTTGACGTTAACACTCAACCGACAAAATTTGTTTACGCCAAGCTCATTAAAAACTGGGAGCGTTACATCCTAAAGCCGGGAACTCTCGTCATGGCATGTTCTGGTCAAAAGTACGGCATCCTAGGACGAGCTCTTTTGCTCACGGAGAATCATGAGGGAATGTTTGGCAGCAACCATCTGCTGAGAATCTATCCCGACGTTACAAAGATTCGAACTGGCTACCTGCTCGCTTTTCTAAACAGTCCCACCGTTGGCAGGCCGTCGGTCGTTCGTTGCGCATACGGAACCTCGGTGCCTCAACTTAGCCCTATCGATATCAAAAAAATTCGCGTTCCCCGTCTTGGCGCGGGCGTCGAATCTGCCATCGCCGACCTTATGGACAGGAGCGTGAGCACCTCGGCCAAGGGTGACCAACTTGAGAACGAGGCTATCAAGCTGGCACAGGAGCAGGTCGATATCGCCATCGAGAAGGTTGTCTCCAACACCTAGTGAGGCGACCTTTTAACCGCCGTTAAGCCCATAGCCTCAACACAAACAAAATGCAACGCGTATCGTAGTAAGTTGGTTAACGGCATAGTGTGAGAATTCACATTTGGACATTTGCTTAACGCGCGCACCCTGGCGGGTTCGAGTCCCGGCACTTTATTGAAAAAAGCACGGCACCGTGATGGTGCCGTGCTTGTGCTTTTTACTGGAGCGGGCAACGGGACTCGAACCCGCGAGTGTCAGCTTGGGAAGCTGATGCCTTACCACTTGGCGATGCCCGCTTGTGTGTTGGCTAGTATAACGCGGTTGTCTTGTTCGATACAAGGGTGTCGATGCTTGTTTTAGCTGTGGAGAATCGTTTGAAAACTGCGCCAATTGTGGAGATGAGGACCTTTGTCTTTCTTTTCTTACCATCTTCTACCTGCGCCTTTATCTGATTGTTGTATTTAAGCTCGATTTGTCAGAAATCGGGCAAGCTTTTGGTCAGCTTCTGGTACTTACCCGCATGAACCATGGCGGTAGCCTCATCCCAAGCGCCGCGGCCTCCCCGTGCGGCGCACGAGGGATAAGGAGCAGCCATGTCCAACGCACCCACGCACTCTGTCCACAGCGCAATCGCAACAGGTCCGCTGCTCCTGCTCCTCTTTTTTCTAATCGGCTGCCTGGCCCCAGGGGCCGCACTCGCCGTCGACGGGAGTGACGCCCTTAATTTCCGCACCATAAGCGACGGTTGCGGCCCCTTCGGTGTCGGTAAATACGAGGCACAGGACACTTCGATTTCGTACTGCATGAATCAAGACTGCCCCGGTCCCAGCAAGCCGGGAGGACCATGGCGCACATATGACCAGGGCTGGACATGGCTAGATGACGAATTTGCCGCCATCGTCTGTCACGGATACCCCTCCAGTACATCCTTTGGCGGCCACAATCTGTCGCCCGATCTCGCCCGTGCCGCCACCCAGATTGCCGTGTGGATGCTCAACGGAACCACGCGCCCCGACGGCACCTATTCGTATACAAATAGCAAGGGAGTTGCCAGGAGCGGTAGGTTTTACGAAAACGCCGAAGCCGTAGCAGCTGCACGTTGGCTCTACGACAGCGCTAGGTCCGGATCCATTAAGGCGGCCCCACATCGAGCCAGGCGTTATCACGGCCCGGTCTCGGGCGAGGGTCGACACCAGGACATGCTCTATGTTTTGCCCGCCGTCTCCGTATCTTTCCAAAAACAATCGTCCCAGGCTGACATCACCGCCGGTAACGACACCTACAGACTCGGTGGCGCAACCTTCGATATCTTTGAAAGTGCGAGCGATGCACGTGTCGGCACTATCCAGATGGACGAAAACGGGCGTGCACAAGCAACGCTTTTGCCCAATACGGCATATTACCTGGTCGAAACCAAAGCCCCGGCAGGCTATATCCCTCGGAGCGACCGCATAGCCTTCACCACCTCGGACAGCGGTGGGCACGTCACCATCGATGAGCAGCCCGGCACCATCACTTTGCACATTGTAAAGATCGA
>CALGKS010000301.1 GCA_937930475.1 uncultured Collinsella sp.
CTCGCCCACGGCCATGGTGCCCAGGGCGCCGTAGCGGGTGTGCGAGTCGGAGCCCAGGATCATCTTGCCGCAGCCGGCGAAGTTCTCGCGCATAAAGGAGTGGATGACCGCGATGTGGGGCGGAACGAAGATACCGCCGTACTTTTTGGCAGCCGAGAGGCCAAAGACGTGGTCGTCCTCGTTGATGGTACCGCCCACGGCGCACAGCGAGTTATGGCAGTTGGTGAGCACGTAGGGCAGCGGGAACTGCTCCATGCCCGAGGCGCGCGCCGTCTGGATAATGCCGACGAAGGTAATGTCGTGGCTCGCCATGGCGTCGAAGCGGATCTTGAGCGCCTCGGGGTCGCCCGACGTGTTATGTGCCTGAAGAATCGAATAAGCGATGGTGCCGCGCTTGGCGTCCTCGGGCGTCTGCGTAATGCCGCGCTCAGCAGCCTCGGCCGCGGGCACAACCTCGCTGCCGCCGCGCAGGTAGATGCCGTCCTCGTACAGCTTGACCATACTGTCTCCCACTCTGCCCAAAACGATTTGGGCGCATAGCATACATTCGTTCAATATCGTGCCATAGAACGGTTGCGAGTGGGTTACGAATCTGCACGTTCACTTTATCTCAGTAAAGTAAAGGACGAGCCCAGCGTGGGCCGGCAGATTTTGTGCAAGAGCGTCCCTTTCGACTAGTCATTTAAGAACGTCCCCAATGACTACCGTGCCGCACTCCGGCAACGCCGATGTTTTGGCGCGGACAGCGAAAGCCCACCAGAGCGAGCAAGGTGACGTGAAAGAGGAGGGAAGCGTACTTCGGTACGCGACCGACGATTGAACGTCAGATTGCCGCTCTGGCGGGCTTGCAGCGTCGAGCCGTTACGCGGTTTGGTAAAACCGCGTAACTATAGGTCTCCGCCGGCGCCCAGTAGCTTGCGCATGACTTGCTCGGGGTTAACCGAGCCATCGCGCGGGGCCAGGGCGGTGATCTTCTTCTGCATCTTGTACTCGTGCAGCTCATCCTCGAGCTGGCGCACGCGAGCGCGGAGCTTCTCGTTCTCGCGCTCGCGCTCCTCGGCACGCTCCTTCATATCGAGAATGCGCACCACGCCGGCAAGGTTGATACCCTCGTCAGTCAGCTGGTTGATGAGCTCCAGACGCTCAATATCGGCACGCGAATACAGGCGTGTGTTACCGCCCGAGCGCTGGGGGTTCACCAGGCCCTTAGACTCGTAGACGCGCAGAGTCTGCGGATGCATGCCGGTCAGCTCGGCCGCCACGCTGATCATGTACAGCGGTTTGTTCCTATTGTCCTCGGCCATGCTACCTGACCCCTTTCCGTCTCGTTATCGTCCATCATAAGCCCGCGGGCGCGGGCGCGCGCCGCGACCGCCCTAGTACGTCGCCTTGTAACGGTTGACCTTCTCGCGATAGTCGCGCGTGTCGGCCTCGCGCAGCTTGGTCATGGCATCGCGCTCGTCATCGGATAGGTTCGTGGGGACCTGCACCTTGATCTCGACGAGCAGCGCGCCCGTACGGCCACGGTGCTTAACGTCGGGCGCTCCCATCTCCTTAAAGCGGAACTTCTTGCCCGTCTGGGTACCCGCGGGCACTTTCAAACGGACCGTCGCACCGCCGGGCGTGGGTACGTCAACCGTGCAGCCGAGCGCGGCCTCGTAGACCGAGATCGGCACCTCCATGGTCACGTCAGCACCCTTGCGCTTAAACAGCGGGTGCTCCTCCACGTGCGTGGTCACGACCAGGTCGCCGCGCTCGCCTCCGGCAACGCCGTACTCGCCGCGGCGCTTGTAGCGCAGCTTGCCGCCGTCGACCGCGCCCGCGGGCACCGAGACCGTAATGGTCTGCTGCTCGCCTGTCGAGGGAATGCGGTAGGTGACCTTGTGCGTCACGCCGCGGAACGCGTCCTCGGCCGTTACGTCGACAGTCAGCGACAGGTCGCCGCCCTTGCGCGCACGGTTGCGACCCGCGCCGGCACCGGCAGCGCCCGCGGTCCCGGCAAAGCCCGAGCCCCAATCGCTGCCCCAAGCGCCATTGCCGCTAAAGATACTGTCAAAGATATCGCCCCAGCCGCTGGCGCCCGCACCGGTACCGTAGCCGCCGCCATACGCACCGCCCGCGCCCGGCATGCCGCCGAACATGAGCATCTGGTCGTACTCTTTGCGCTTCTTCTCGTCCGAAAGCGTCTCGTAGGCCTCGCTAATCTCCTTAAACTTGGCCTCGTCGCCGCCGGCATCGGGGTGATATTTTTGCGCGAGCTTGCGAAACGCGCTCTTGATCTCTTTGTCGGAGGCGCTCTTGGATACGCCCAGGATGTCATAGAAGGTTTTGCCTGCAGCCATCGTAGCTCCTCTCCTGTTTCATCCACCGTCCCCGCGGACGGCGGCTCATGCTTTCATATGGCACTAGGCCAGAAAGGGCCCCGGGTGTTGCCCCGGGGCCCTTCTCAATTACTCCTCGGTGCTCTCGGCCGTATCGGCCGCAGCATCCTCGGGCGCCGCTTCGGGCTCCAGTGCGGGGCGCTTCTCGCCACCGTAGGTCACCGTCACCATCGCGGAGCGCAGGATGCGGTCCGCCATGCGGTAGCCCTTCTGGTACACGTCGTTGACGGTCTCGTCGTACTGCGATGCGTCCTCGACACGCCCCACGGCCTGGTGCTCGAGCGGATCGAACGCCTCGCCCTTGGGGTCGATAGGCTCAACGCCCTCGTGAGCAAACACATCGAGCAGCTTGGCATGCACCGCGTCAACGCCATCGACGAACTGCTTAAAGTCGTCGGAAAGCTCCTGGCTGCGGGCATGATCGATCGCACGCTCGATATCGTCGACCACCGGCAGCAGCGCGGTGACGAGCTTCTCGGTCGCGCGCTCGCGCTCGGCGATGCGCTCGTTGGCGGTGCGGCGACGGAAGTTCTCCCAGTCGGCCTGCAGACGGGCGGTGCGCTCGGTGGCGTCCTTCGCCTTGTCCTCGGCGGCCTTCTGAGCCTCTGCCGCAGCCTCGAGCTCATGGCGCACGTCGGCAAGCTCCTTTTGAGCCTGCTCGAACTTGAGCTTAAAGTCGTTGTCGGCGGCTTCCTCACCGGCGCGGATAGCGGCTTCCACCATCTCGTCCTCGGTCATCGTCGCCTCCTTGTTGGAATCCTCTACCTGGTTCTCGGCAGCCTCGGCGGCCGCGGCCTCGTTGGCCTCGGTATCGTCGACGGCCTCTACGGGAATCTTCACGTCCTTCTCCTCAGAGTCAACGGGGGCGGCGCCAGCGGCAGCCGACTCCGTGCGAGCTTTACGAGCGGACATGATTACTTGTCCTCGTCGTCCACAACCTCGTAGTCGGCGTCGACAACGTCATCGTCGGCAGGCTGGGCGCCGGCGGCACCGTCGGTCTGCTGCTGAGCGTCGGCGTAGACAACCTGAGCCAGCTCGTAGGCAACGGACTGCAGGGACTCGCCAGCGGCCTTGATGGCCTCGACGTCAGAGCCCTCGAGCGCCTTCTTGGCATCGGCGATAGCGGCCTCGGCCTTGGACTTTACGTCGGCGGAAACCTTGTCGCCCAGCTCGTTGAGGGTCTGCTCGGTGGAGTAGCACAGGCTGTCGGTCTGGTTGCGGACCTCGACCTCTTCCTTCTGCTTCTTGTCCTCCTCGGCATGAGCCTCGGCGTCCTTGACCATGCGATCGACTTCGTCGTCGGAAAGCGCGGTGGAGCCGGAGATGGTGATCTGCTGCTCCTTGCCGGTGCCCTTGTCCTTAGCGGAGACCTTGACGATGCCGTTGGCGTCGATGTCGAAGGTGACCTCGATCTGCGGCACGCCGCGGCGGGCAGCCGGGATACCGGTCAGCTGGAACTTACCGAGCGACTTGTTGTCGCGGGCAAGCTCGCGCTCGCCCTGGAGCACGTTGATCTCGACGCTGGTCTGGTTGTCGGCAGCGGTGGAGTAGACCTCGGTCTTGGAGGTCGGGATCGTGGTGTTGCGGTCGATCATCTTGGTCATGATGCCGCCCATGGTCTCGACGCCCAGCGACAGCGGGGTCACGTCGAGCAGCAGGATGCCCTCGACGTCACCGGTGAGCACGCCGCCCTGAACGGCAGCGCCGTCGGCAACGACCTCGTCGGGGTTCACGGACATGTTGGGCTGCTTGCCGGTCATGGTCTTGACCAGGTCCTGGACGGCGGGCATACGGGTGGAGCCGCCGACGAGGATGACCTCGGTCAGATCGGAGAGCTTGAGCTTAGCGTCGCGCAGGGCGTTGGTGACAGGCTGCTTGCAGCGCTCGAGCAGGTCGCGGGTGATCTTCTCGAACTCGGCGCGGGTCAGCGTGTAGTTGAGGTGCAGCGGGCCGGACTGGTTCATGGTAATGAACGGCAGGTTAATGGTGGACTGCTGCGCCGCGGAGAGCTCCTTCTTGGCGTTCTCGGCAGCCTCCTTCAGACGCTGCAGGGCCATGGGGTCCTGACGCAGGTCGACGCCGTTCTCCTGCTGGAACTTGTCGGCCATCCAGTCGATGACGCGCTGATCCCAGTCGTCGCCGCCCAGGTGGTTGTCGCCCGAGGTGGACAGAACCTCAAACACGCCGTCGGCGAGGTCGAGGATGGAGACGTCGAAGGTGCCGCCGCCCAGGTCGAAGACCAGGATGCGCTGGTCGGAACCCTGCTTGTCCAGACCGTAGGCCAGAGCAGCAGCGGTCGGCTCGTTGACGATACGCTTGACGTTGAGGCCGGCGATCTTACCGGCGTCCTTGGTGGCCTGACGCTGGGCGTCATTGAAGTAGGCCGGGACGGTGATGACGGCGTCGGTGACGGTCTCGCCCAGATACTTCTCGGCGTCGGCCTTCATCTTGGCGAGCACCATGGCGCTCACCTGCTCGGCGGTGTAATCCTTGCCCTCGATGTTGACGACGGCACGGCCGCCCTGGCCCTCCCTGACCTCATACGGCACGGTCTTGAGCTCGGAGGTGCACTCGGAGTACTTGCGGCCCATGAAGCGCTTGATGGAGAACACGGTGTTCTTGGGGTTGGTGACCGCCTGGTTCTTAGCGGCCTTGCCCACAACGCGGTCGCCGTCGGCACGGAAGCCAACGACGGACGGGGTGGTGCGGTCGCCCTCGGCGTTCACGATGATGGTCGGAGAACCGCCCTCGAGGACGGCCATAGCGGAGTTGGTAGTACCAAGGTCGATACCAAGAATCTTACCCATTAGAAATTCCCTCTCTCTTGTGCGTTCGCGCCGTGTCGGCGGACTGCCGCGCGACGCTTCGGCTTGTCTTTCAGGATGTAGTGTATCCCCTTATGGGCCGGAATATACAAAATCTAAGTCAATTCATATAAGATTTCTTATTGCAGAGAGTTTAGGTTCGCAAAAGCGCAGGTAGATGGGCTGTTGCAGTTCTCGGCAAATCTATTGAGATCTATGTAGAGTTGACTGAGGTTTGGGCTTGGAGCCGCGCAGGGGCCTTGGGGCTGCCCCGGAGAAAGCGCGACCCGGTTTGGGCATAAATTCCGGGGCACGGCTTCCGCTAGCGCGCTCAATCGCTCAATATTTCAAGTCACCTATAGCTAACATTTGCGCAGCTCAACGGCCCCACCTGCATGTTTTTTAGTAAACCGTGGCATACTCGGCGAACGGTATGAAGATGCCGGTCAGAGGGTATTGCAAACGGTCGCTGCCGTGGTATGTTTTTGCCCGAATCAAACCGACGCACATCGCCTGTAGCGTCGGTCAACAGAGAGGAAACTACCATGGCTCATCCCGTAATTGATGCCGACGAGTGCATCGCTTGTGGCGTTTGCGTCGACTCCTGCCCCGCTGGCGTTCTGGAGCTCCAGGACGTCGCTACCGTCGCTGACGAGGACTCCTGCGTCGCCTGTGGCGCTTGCCAGGACGCTTGCCCCGCTGGCGCGATCACCGAGATCGTCGAGGAGTAACAACTCCCCCACTTGCACACTCAAAAGTACACCGTGCACAAAAAAGGAGGCCTCCGCATCGCCGCGGAGGCCTCCTTTTGTTTACGCGGGCAGCCACTATAGCAACGCCGCAGGTTGAGCATAAGTCAGCGAAAACGCCCATAAGCGAGCAAGGTGACGTGAAAGAGGAGGGACGCGTACTTTGGTACGCGACCGACGATTGAACGTCAGATTGCCGCTTAGGGGCGTTTGCAGCGTCGGCTAAGACAAATCATCCTCGTAGGGCATCAGGTCTGCCAGATAGCCCTTTTCCTTGAGCATGGTCTCGATCTCGTCGAGGGTTTGCTCGTCTTCTGCCGCAATGCGATGGAAGTGATAGCCGCTGGTCACCGTCAGCAGCGGAAAGCTCTTGCCGCTGGCGATGTCGTGCAGATAGCGCTCGATATCGCGGCGGTTGCGAATGTCCAGGTCGGCCGTGATCTTGCCGTACACGCGGTGGTTGACGATCACATTGAGCACGGCGCCGCCCGCATCGACGATACTCGTGAGCTCATCGCCCGCCTGCTCCACACTGTGGCGTACCTTGACCAGACGCGTGGGCACAGCCGGGCTGCTCGCCGCCTCCTGCAGCACATAGCCGCGATTGGTGGCGACGATATCGTGCCCGTCGGCGCGCAACAGGGCAATATCCTGTACCACGACCTGACGGCTCACGCCCACCTCGCGGGCAAGCGCACTGCCCGAAACGGGATCTTTGGCTCCCTCGAGCACGGCCATGATGGAACGGCGACGCTCGCGGGCATTCATTATTTACCGTCCAGCAGACGCAGGTGCTTAAGCGAGAGGTCGAGGATCGGCGCGGAGTGCGTCAGGGCGCCCGAGCTAATAAAATCGACGCCCAGGTCGGCCAGGGCGCGAATGTTGCCGGCGTCCACGTTGCCCGAGCACTCGGTCTTGGCGCGACCGTCGATGAGCTCGATGGCGGCGGCCATATCGTCGTGCGTCATGTTGTCGAACATGATGATGTCGGCGCCAGCCTCAACGGCCTCGCGCACCATATCTAGGTTCTCGCACTCAATCTCGACCGTCGTGGTAAAGGACGCATGGACGCGTGCCATCTCGATCGCGCGCGTCACGCCGCCGGCGGCGTCGATGTGATTGTCCTTGAGCATGACGGCCGTCGACAGGTTGTAGCGGTGGTTGCTGCCGCCACCGATCTCGACCGCCGCCTTCTCGAAGACGCGCATGCCCGGCGTGGTCTTGCGCGTGTCGACGAGCACGGTCTTGGTGCCCTCGAGCGCCGTGGCCATCTGGTGCGTATAGGTGGCGATGCCGCTCATGCGCTGCAGGTAGTTGAGCGCCACGCGCTCGCCCGAAAGCAGCACGCGCGCGTCGCCGCGCACCTGTCCCACATGGTCGCCGGCGTGCACCTCGTCGCCGTCCGCGACATCGAACAGCACCGAGCTCTGCGGATCCAGCAGCTCAAAGGTGCGAGCGAACACGTCCAAGCCCGCGATGATGCCATCGGCCTTGGCGATAAGCTCCACCGTGGCGGGGCGCGCCGTGGGGCATACGCTCGCCGTGCTCACGTCCTCAAAGGTGATGTCCTCGCGCAGGGCCTGCAAAATCAGATCATCGACGACGAGCTTCATGGTAATGGGATTCATGGTCTACTCCTCCACGGCCTGCGTGCCGGCGGCACGGGCCAAATCATCGATTGC
>CALGKS010000302.1 GCA_937930475.1 uncultured Collinsella sp.
AGGGCACCTTCATCATCAACGGTACCGAGCGTATCGTCGTCTCGCAGCTCGTCCGCTCCCCGGGCGTGTACTACAGCTCCGAGATGGATTCGGGCAAGCAGATCTATAAGGCCCAGATCATCCCGTCCCGCGGTGCCTGGCTCGAGTTTGAGGTTGACAAGCGCGACCAGCTCATGGTCTCCATCGACCGTAAGCGCAAGCAGAGCGCCACGATGTTCCTGCGCGCCCTTGGCATCGCCGTCACCAACGACGACATCATCGAGCTGCTCGGCAACTCCGATGTGATCAAGCGCACCCTCGAGCGCGATACCGCCCTTACCCGCGAGGACGCCCTCATCGAGATTTACCGTCGCCTGCGCCCGGGCGAGCCTCCCACCGTGGACGCTTCCCGCAGCCTGCTCGAGGGTCTGCTCTTTAACCCGCAGCGCTACGATCTGGCCCGCGTCGGTCGTTACAAGGTCAACAAGAAGCTCAACCTCACCACCGAGGAAGAGGTCACGGTGCTTACCGACGAGGATATCGTCGCGACGCTGCGCTACCTGCTGTCCCTCGCTGCCGGCGAGCAGGGCTTCAAGGTCGACGACATCGACCACTTTGGCAACCGCCGCATCCGCACCGTCGGCGAGCTCGTTGCCAACCAGTTCCGTATCGGCATGAGCCGTATGGAGCGCGTCGTCCGTGAGCGCATGAGCTCCCAGGACATCGACGAGATCACCCCGCAGTCGCTCATCAACATCCGCCCGATCGTGGCCTCCATCAAGGAGTTCTTCGGTTCCTCGCAGCTCTCGCAGTTCATGGACCAGGCGAACCCCCTGACCGGTCTGACCCACAAGCGCCGTCTGTCCGCACTCGGCCCTGGTGGTCTTGCCGGTCACAAGTCCGGTTCCAGCCGCCGCACCAACGTGCCGACGGCCGTCCGCGACGTTCACAACTCGCACTACAGCCGCATGTGCCCGATCGAGACCCCCGAAGGCCCCAACATCGGCCTGATCGGCTCGCTCGCCCTCTATGCCCGCGTCAACGAGTACGGCTTCATCGAGGCCCCGTTCCGTCGTGTCGAGAACGGCGTTGCCACCGACCAGATCGACTGGATGACCGCTGACGAGGAAGAGAAGCACGTCATTGCGCCGGCCAACACGCCGCTCGATCCCAAGACCAACGAGTTCATCACGACCGATGCCGAGGGCAAGATCGTCCGCCCGCACGCCGTGATCGCCCGTACCCGCGACTTCGACGGCTCCTTCGGCGCTCCCGCCGACGTGCCCGTCGAGGACGTCGACTACATGGACGTCTCGCCGCGTCAGATGCTCTCCGTCGCAGCCACGCTGATCCCGTTCCTTGAGCACGACGACGCCAAGCGTACGCTGATGGGCGCTAACATGCAGCGCCAGGCCGTGCCGCTGGTTCACCCCGCCGCTCCCTATGTCGGTACCGGCATGGAGCGTCGCGCCGCTCTGGACTCCGGCGAGGTCACCCTGGCCAAGAACGCCGGCGAGGTCATCTTTGCCGACGCCGCCAAGATCATCGTCAAGCATGCCGGCGGCATGGACGAGTATCACCTGGCCAAGTACCAGCGCTCCAACCAGTCTACCTGCATCAACCACCGTCCGCTCGTGCGCGTCGGTGACACCGTTGAGCAGGGCGAGCCCCTGGCCGACGGTCCTTCGACCGATCACGGCGAGCTCGCACTGGGCCAGAACCTCACCGTGGCCTACATGCCGTGGGAAGGCTTTAACTACGAGGACGGTATCGTCGTGTCCGAGCGCCTGGTGGCCGAGGACCTGCTGACGACCATCAACATCACTCGTCACGAGATCGACGCCCGCGACACCAAGCTCGGCCCCGAGGAGATTACCCGCGAGATCCCGAACCTCTCCGAGGATATGCTTGCCAACCTCGACGAGGACGGCATCATCCGCATCGGCGCCGAGGTCGGCCCTGGCGACATCCTGGTCGGCAAGGTCACGCCTAAGGGCGAGAGCGCTCTGACCGCCGAGGAGCGCCTGCTGCGCGCCATCTTCGGTGCCAAGGCCCACGATGTCCGCGACACTTCCCTTAAGATGCCTCACGGCGCTTACGGCCGCGTCATCGACGTCGTCCGCTTTAGCCGCGAGAACGGCGATGACCTGGCCCCCGGCGTCAACGAGCAGGTGCGCGTCTACGTCGCCCAGCGTCGTAAGATCCAGCAGGGCGATAAGATCGCCGGCCGCCACGGCAACAAGGGTGTTATTTGTAACGTTCTGCCGGTCGAGGACATGCCCTACATGGCTGACGGTACCCCGATCGACGTTATCCTCAACCCGCTGGGCGTTCCTTCGCGTATGAACGTCGGCCAGCTGCTCGAGTGCCACCTTGGCTGGGCTGCTGCCTGCGGTTGGGATACCGAGCAGGCCGACTCCGACAAGTACGTCCCCGGTCCGTTCTTCACCGCGACGCCCGTCTTCGACGGCGCCAAGGAGGACGAGATCGCCGAGGTCATCCGTCGTGCCAACAAGAACATGCTCAACAAGGCCACCGCTGCCTTTGGCGATCACATGCGCCCCGAGTTCGTCACCCAGCTTGACGAGCGCGGCAAGACCCGTCTGTTCGACGGCCGCACCGGCGAGGAGTTCCGCGAGCCCATTACCGTGGGTACGTCCTACATCCTCAAGCTCGGCCACATGGTCGACGACAAGATCCACGCCCGTTCGACCGGCCCTTACAGCCTGGTTACCCAGCAGCCTCTGGGCGGCAAGGCTCAGTTCGGCGGCCAGCGCTTCGGCGAGATGGAAGTTTGGGCACTGTACGCTTACGGTGCTTCCAACGTCCTGCAGGAGATCCTGACCGTCAAGTCCGACGATACCGTGGGCCGCGTCAAGACCTACGAGTCCATCGTCAAGGGCGAGAACGTTCCTGTCCCGGGTATCCCCGAGTCCTTCAAGGTTCTCGTCAAGGAGATTCGCTCCCTCGCACTGGACATCGAGCCCATGCATGATGCCGACGAGGACGCCTCCGCCCCTGTGACCGCCGAGGAGACCTCTGCTCTCGACGACCTGGCTGCGCTCGCCGGCGTTGACGCCGACGTCGAGGCCGAGGATGCCGAGACCGCCGAGGCACCCGAGGCTGTCGCCGCCACGACCACTGATAAGGAGTAGTTGACTGTGGCAGATTTCGAAGCTACTGATTTTGACTCGGTAAAGATCTCCCTTGCCTCCGCCGACCAGATCCGTTCCTGGTCGCACGGTGAGGTCAAGAAGCCGGAGACCATCAATTACCGTACCCTCAAGCCCGAGAAGGACGGCCTGTTCTGCGAGAAGATCTTCGGTCCCGCCAAGGACTGGGAGTGCTCCTGCGGCAAGTACAAGGGCATCCGCTTTAAGGGTATCGTCTGCGAGCGCTGCGGCGTCGAGGTCACCTCGGCCAAGGTGCGTCGCGACCGCATGGGTCACATCGAGCTCGCCGCTCCCGTGTCCCACATCTGGTACTTCAAGAGCCCCACGAGCTTCCCGATGAGCCGTATGCTCGACATCAAGTCCAAGGACCTCGAGAAGGTTCTGTACTTTGCCAGCTACATCATCACCGAGGTTGACTATGAGGCCCGCGAGGCCGACGCCGACGACCTGCGCGAGGAGCTCGCCGCCGATCTGGAAGAGATCGATGCCGAGTGCGCCCGCCAGATCGAGTCCCTCAAGGAGCAGGGCGACCCCGAGAACTTTGACGAGTTCTCCGACGAGGAGCCGCTGACCCCCGAGGAGATCGCCTCCGGCATCGTCGACATCGAGGAAGAGTGCAAGGACGAGAAGCAGCTCCGCACGGACGCCTTCAACGCCTTCATGAAGCTCACCGAGCGCGACCTCATCTCCGATGAGCCGCTGTTCCGCGAGATGACCCGCTACTACTCCATGTACTTCAAGGGTGGCATGGGTGCCGAGGCCGTCCGCGACCTGCTCGCTGCCATCGACCTTCCTTCCGAGGCCGAGAAGCTCAAGGCCATCATCGCTGACGAGGACTCCCAGAAGCAGAAGCGCGAGAAGGCCGTCAAGCGCCTCGAGGTCGTTGACGCCTTCCTGAAGGGTGGCAACAGCCCCGCGAACATGATCCTGGACGTCATCCCGGTCATTCCGCCCGATCTGCGCCCGATGGTCCAGCTCGACGGCGGCCGCTTCGCCGCGTCCGACCTCAACGACCTGTACCGTCGCGTGATCAACCGTAACAACCGACTCAAGCGCCTGCTCGACCTGGACGCCCCTGCGATCATCGTGAACAACGAGAAGCGCATGCTCCAGGAGTCCGTGGACGCCCTGTTCGACAACGGCCGTCGCGGTCGCCCGGTCTCTGGCCGTGGCGGTCGCCCGCTCAAGTCGCTCGCCGAGGCCCTCAAGGGCAAGCAGGGTCGTTTCCGTCAGAACCTGCTGGGCAAGCGTGTCGACTACTCCGGCCGTTCGGTTATCGTTACCGACCCCAAGCTGCTGCTGCACCAGTGCGGTCTGCCCAAGACCATGGCGCTGGAGCTCTTCAAGCCCTTCGTCATGAAGCGCCTGGTCGAGCTCGGCAAGGTCGAGAACATCAAGGGCGCCAAGCGCGCTATCGACCGTGGTGCCACCTTTGTGTGGGACATCCTCGAAGAGGTCATCGACGGCCGCGTCGTGCTGCTCAACCGTGCACCGACCCTGCACCGTCTGTCCATCCAGGCCTTTGAGCCGGTTCTGGTCGAGGGCAAGGCTATCCACCTGCACCCGCTGGTCTGCTCGCCCTTCAACGCCGACTTCGACGGCGACCAGATGTCTGTCCACGTGCCGCTGTCCAGCCAGGCTCAGGCCGAGGCTCGCGTGCTCATGCTCTCTGCGAACAACCTGCGCTCGCCGGCATCCGGCAAGCCGGTCAACATCCCCTCGCAGGACATGATCATCGGCGTGTACTACCTGACCCAGGTCCGCGACGGTCTGCCGGGCGAGAACCACGTGTTCTCGAGCTTCGACGACGCGCTGCACGCCTATGACTGCCGCTCCGAGGTCGACATGCAGGCCAAGATCCAGGTCCGCGTGTCCGCCGAGAACGCCAACGTCATCAACGAGGACGGCACCCGTATCTTCCGCGTCAAGAACGGTAAGAACGAGTTTGTCGACTACGACGTCACCGGCAACAAGACCGCGCGCTTCGAGACCTCTATCGGCCGCATCATCTTCAACCGCCAGTGCCTGCCCGAAGACTACGAGTTCATGAACTACAAGATGGTCAAGGGCGACGTGGCCAAGCTGGTTGCGGACTGCTGCGATCGTTACCCCGAGGCCAAGGTCGGCCCGATCCTCGACGCCATCAAGTACTCCGGTTTCCACTACGCTACCCGCGCCGGCCTCACCATCTCGGTGTGGGACGCTCTCATCCCTGCCGAGAAGCAGGAGCTGCTCGACCGCGCCCAGGCCAACGTCGACCAGATCAACGAGTACTTCGAGGAGGGCTTCATCAACGAGACGGAGCGCCACATCGAAGTCGTTAACGAGTGGACTGCTTGTACCGATAAGGTTGCAGCGCTCATGCTCGACATGTTCGACGAGGAGAACCCGCTGTACATGATGGCCGACTCCGGCGCCCGTGGTTCTAAGACCCAGCTGCGTCAGCTCGGCGGCATGCGTGGCCTGATGGCAGACATGTCCGGCGAGACGATCGACCTTCCCATTAAGGCGAACTTCCGCGAGGGCCTGCTGCCGCTCGAGTACTTCATTTCGACCTACGGCGCCCGTAAGGGCCTGGTCGATACCGCATCCCACACCTCGGACTCTGGTTACCTGACCCGTCGTCTGGTCGACGTGGCCCAGGACGTCATCGTCCGCGAGGAGGACTGCGGTACGCACGAGGGCGTCACCTACAACCTCATCATCCCCGGCACCACCGACCTCAACACCGACCTCGTCGGCCGTTGCTTCATTGAGGACGTCGTGGCTCCCGATGGCACCGTGCTCTTTGAGCAGGACGGCTACATCGAGAAGGTCGCCGACATCCAGAAGATGGTCGATGCCGGCCTTAAGAAGGTCAAGCTTCGCGCGCTGCTCACCTGCCGCTCCAAGTACGGCGTGTGCCAGAAGTGCTACGGCTGGGATCTTTCCACCCGTCGTCCGGTCGCCATCGGTACCGCGGTCGGCATTATTGCCGCCCAGTCCATCGGCGAGCCCGGTACGCAGCTTACGATGCGTACCATTCACTCCGGCGGCGTCGCTGGCGTCGACGATATTACGCAGGGTCTGCCTACGGTCAGCCGTATGTTCGATATCGTCGGCAACGTCAACGAGAAGATCCTGGGTCGCGAGGCCGAGCTGGCTCCGTACTCCGGTCACCTCTCGATTAAGCCTGAGAAGTCCGAGTACGTGCTGACGCTCACCGACTCCGAGGATCACTCCCGTGTCCTCGACGAGCGTCGCGTCCCCGCTTCGGTGCGCTTTATGCCCGAGATCGAGGATGGCTGCGAGGTTCGCGCCGGCGATCAGATCACCAAGGGCTTCGTCAACTTCCGCAACCTGCGCAAGCTGACCGACATCGAGTCGACGATGCACACCTTCGTCGAGAGCGTTAAGGACGTCTACACCAGCCAGGGCGTCGACCTGAACGACAAGCACATCGAGGTGCTCGCACGTCAGATGCTGCGTCGCGTTCAGATCACCAACCCCGGCGACTCCAAGTACCTGCTTGGTCAGTACGTCGACCGCTACGAGTTCGCCGACGAGGTCGAGCGCGTTGCCCGTCTGGGCGGTCAGGCTCCCGTGGCCGAGCCCGTCATCCTGGGTACGCTCAAGGTCGCGTCCAACATCGACTCCTGGCTGTCGAGCGCTTCGTTCATCCGTACCGCTGGCGTCCTTACCGAGGCTGCCATCGAGGGCAAGGTCGACCACCTGCTCGACCTTAAGTCCAACGTCATCGTCGGTAAGAAGATCCCGGCTGGTACCGGTCTCAAGCCGTACGCCAACGCCAAGCTGACGTATCGCACGGCCGACGGCTACGTGGACATCGACGGCCCGGCTTCGCCCAACGCCAAGTCGCTGCCCGAGTGGGCTCCCGTGGAGCTCAAGGACCTGGACGAGCAGCTCCCGCAGCAGCTCGACTGGGCCGGCTACGACGAGTTCGGCGGTGCTGACGGTTCGTTCACCCGCAACGGCCACACCATCTCCGCCGAGAAGGCTCGCCTGTACCTGTTCGACGACCTGGGCGTGTCGCAGCGCTGGACCAACAAGTTCAGCGAGGTCGGCATCGAGACGGTCGGCGACCTGGTCGGCAAGTCCGAGGAGGATCTGCTGCGCATCGATGGCATCGGTGCTAAGGCGATCGAGGAGCTCCGTGACGGCCTCGAGGCCCACGACCTGCTCTACATCCTCGAGAACAACGACGACGTTGCCGACGAGGAAGACCTCTCGCAGCTGCTGCAGATGGTCTTTAGCCCCGACGGTCCGGACGACATCCTGCTGGGCACCTCCGCTGCGCCGACGCATCACGCCGACGCCGACGAGGAGCTCCTGGGCGCCCCGATCGACGACAAGAAGGCTCCCGCCAACGGTGCCATCAACGAGGACATGGCTTCCCTCGACGAGCTGCTCAACCAGCTCGTAGACACCGACGACGCCGAAGAGGCCAAGGACAACGACGAGGAGTAA